>DQEK01000015.1:32001-37721 GCA_003533545.1 Acidobacteriota bacterium
ACATTCCGCTTCTGGGCCGTGCCTCAGCACCTCAACCGCTACAGAAGCGTCCAAGCGAAACGCCCACGTCCTCCGAGTCACGTCCAACTGTAGCCGTTTCTCTGGCAAAGTCACGGCACACTCGCCAAAACGTCGAAGGACGCTCCGGTCGCTTTCCGGCATCACGAGGGCGAACCGTCCTCATCCTGGTATGCACCGCGCCAGTCGTACAGTCGAAGACGCACGAGATCCACCAGCATGCGGAGCGAGTCACTCACCGGGTGAACGCGACTGATCGGATCATTAACCCAGGTCACGGGAACCTCAACTACCCGGTATCCGAGTTCCCTAGCAATCCAGAGCAGTTCCACATCGAACGAGAATCGCGTTATGCGCTGGCGAGCGAAGAGTCGTTCCGCTACATCGTGCCGGAAACACTTAAATCCACACTGGGTGTCCAAGACATCCGGGACGGCCATCCGTCGGACGATCCGATTGAACACCCGTCCCATGGCCTCGCGCCACCACACTTGCCGCACGCGCACATCAGAGTCCGGCATCGTTCGCGATCCAATAGCCATGTCTCCACCAGCATCAATCGCTGCCATGAGACGGTCGGCCTCGGAGATTGGGGTCGACAGATCAGCATCAGAAAAGAGACGGTACCGGCCACGGGCCGTCAACATGCCCCTTTGAACCGAGTATCCCTTGCCTCGATTAACTTGATTATCCAAGACGACCAAGGACGGCCAGGCGCTGGCAAGGTCACGCACCATCTCAAGTGTCCCATCAGTGCCGCCGTCTACGACGACCAACACCTCACTTGAAAACGGACAACTCTCGAGGTAGCTCCTCACCTCGCCGAGCGCTGCGCCCAACCCAGCCACCTCTTCAAAGGCAGGAATCACGACACTGAGATGAACTGCCTCGTCGTTCATGGCAATCTCGAGCACTCTTCGCCACGGCGCAGGAGCCACATCATCCCACAGTGACGGCCTCAGATTGCTAGTCGTCCGCACCCGCACTACAATCGCCAGCGCAGGCAAGAGGTATACCGTTATGTTGCACACGGCTCGCTGGCATTTTCTAGGGTTGGCGACCTTACTGGCGCTGTCCGCCCCCCCCGCCTCTCTCTTGGCGCAGTCCTCGGCCAACACGATGCACAACCCTTACCGCCTGCTGGAGAACTGGCCCACCCTGCCAACGGGCGTCGTCTGGGGCGCGGTAATCGGCATCATTCCTGACGGCCAGGGTGGCACCTGGGTCCACCATCGTTCCGAGCCACCCATTATGCATTTCGATGCCGGAGGCACGGTCACCCAAAGCTTCGGCGAGGGTATGTTCGTCATGGCACACGGCTTTTGCCGTGACCAGGAGGGCAACTTCTGGGCCGGCGACAGCGGGCCGTTTCGTGACGACCCTCGAACCGAGGGCCGTGGTTACCAATTCTTCAAATTTAGTCCCGACGGCGAACTTCTACTGACTCTGGGCCAAGCAGGGGTCTCCCGCGCCAGTCGCGAGACCTTCATCGCTCCCACCGCGTGTGCGGTGGCGCCAAACGGTGACATTCTCATTGCCGACGGCCACTTCCCGAGACCGTCCACCGCACAAGAGGACGGTGACCGACTAGTTCGATTCTCACCGGACGGAACATTCATCGACGCGTGGGGACAACGCGGGGCCGGCCCAGGCGAGTTCAACGGACCGCACGCGTTGGCATTCGATTCGCAAGGACGGCTCTTCGTCGCTGACCGCTCAAATAACCGCGTGCAGATCTTCGACGAAAACATGCAGATCGTAGATGAATGGCGACACTTCGGTCGACCAAGTGGCCTAGCCATCCTCACCGACGACCGTCTCTTCGTGGCGGACTCGGAGTCCAACAAGGCAATCGCCGGTGAGATTCGGAACCCGGGGTGGACCAATGGAGTGCGTTTTGGCAGTGCCCGAAACGGGTCCCTGAACGGCTTCATCGACGGGACCGATCCGGAAGGCCTTGCGGCCGACGAGCTGGGAAACGTGTGGGCTGGACTGACCAGCACTCCGGTTCTACAGAAGTGGGTCCTGGAGCGACCACTAGCGCCCGACCGCTGATTCCTCCGTCTGGGCGGTCTCTTCTTCTTCCGCCGCGCCGAGCTCGCGCAACACATCGGCCGTGCTACCGGTTGGGGCACGAGCCGCAGCCTCGGAATTCCGGTTCCGCCCCGCTGCGGCGGCGTCGGCGAGCTGCAACGGGCTACGTCCTCTGCCATTCCGGAGGTTGATGTCGGCACCGTACTGAGCTAGCAACTCGACGACAGTAGTGAAGTTCCGTTGTGCCGCAGTGTGTATGGCAGCCCCGCCATCTCGAGCGACCTCGTCGGCGTCGGCCCCCAACTCAAGCGCCACCTGAACAGTGGCGAACACCCTGCGCTCCTCACCTTCAGGGTCACGCGCGGCGGAAATAAAGAAACGGCCCTTATTCGCCGGACCACGGAGTGCAGCCACCAGTGGGGGAATGAAGCCCCCGTCGACATGTGGGGGTCCCACACCCCCCGCACGATCAGAGACTGGACGCCATCGCTCCAGTGTCGCCAGTCTCGGATCAGCACCAGCCGCAACGAGATCCCGCATGATGTTCGGTTCCCGATAATACGCAGCGAGCCAATAGGGTGTCGCGCTAACAAGCGCAGGGTTAAGTGCCCAGTCTTGACTGGTCCGTCGAAGCGGCGTACCCGCCTCCAGCCGCGCATCCGGATCGGCGCCGTGTTCGAGTAACGCTTCCACTAAGCGCTCGTCTCCACGCAAGGCCGCTACGTGCAGCGCGCTATATCCCGCACCGATGTCATTTGGGTCTGCACCCGCGGTTAGCAAATAGGCGCCGAACTCCCCATGACCACTGTGCGCTGCAACTACTAACGGTGTCGCGCCAGTCGGTGCCGAAGCATCCACGTGAGCACCGGCACCCAGTAATCGCCTCGCTGATTCGACATCCCCGTGCCTGGCGGCGAACAGCAGCGGAGTAAAACCGCCGCGATTCCAGATGATGCCCGAGTCATACTGGCCAGCGTTCGTGTTCTCCGCATGCATAAGCCTCGGCCGAACCTTCGAACGAGCGGTTACATCAGCCCCGTCAGCGATGAGCAGGTCCACGACCGCGTGCTGCCCTTGCGCGACAGCCCACATTAGCGCCGTCTGGCCGCGTGTCTCTTCGACGACGTTGACGTCGGCGCCAGCGTCAATCAAGGACCGCACGGCGTCGGAATTCCCGGTCCGAGCCGCCGTCATGAGCGGCGTTTCACCCTCTGGAAGAGCAACATTGGGACGAGCCCCGGCTGCGAGCAAACGCTCTACCATCGGAGCACTGCCATTGTCAGCCGCCAGCCACAGCGCAGTCGCGCCCAGTTCATTGGCAGCATTAACATCGGCTCCGGCATCGATTAGCAACCCCGCAATCTCCAGGTGATCACGAAACACGGCCCAATGCAGCGCGGTGGCCCCATCAGGCTGGGCCGCGTCCACATCCGTCCCCGTGCCGAGCAACGATGAAACGGCCACGGGGTCTGCAGCCTTGACCGCCTCAATAAGGGGCACCTCTTCGGCGGCGGCAGCTACTTGGGAAGAGGCGAGAACGCCAACGAGGAAGACCCGACTGGCAAGGACGGACAGTTCCCCGGTTCTGAACACTGTCATCAAGACTCACCGTAGACAAGAAAACGCTACGTTTACAGGGGTAGAACCTAACAGGCGCCACATCCTACCGCACGCCACCACGATTGACAATGACAACGACCTAACCTCAGAATAAAGCGTGTTGGGGTGTGTGTGAACATACCAGAGAGGAGCGGGTTAGTGCGACAAGGCGCCTACGCGGTGGTTCTCACGATCATAGCGGTGGGCTTCGCTTCCTCGCTGTCTCCCCAAGCCGCCCAACCACTGTCCGGCTCAGCCCCAGCGGCCGTATCGCCTCAGCGTGCTCTCTTGGACGAGTACTGCGTTACGTGCCACAACGGCGACTATGTACACGGTTCAGACGAGCCCCGTTCGCTTCTTATCTCACAACTCCGCGCAGTCGGACTGGCACTCGATGACATAAATATCGACAATGTCGCCGAGAACCCAGCGGTATGGGAAGGCGTCGTTCGCAAGCTACGCGTTGGTGCCATGCCGCCCCAACCCCGGCCAAGACCAAACAAGGAAACCTACGACAACTTCCGCCGGTGGTTAGAAGACGAGCTGGATAGAGCCGCAGACGCCAATCCGAACCCCGGGCGAACCCAAGCATTTCATCGATTAAACCAAACTGAATACCGCAACGTCATCCGGGACCTGCTGGACCTTGAGATTGACGTCGGTGAATGGATTCCGGCGGATGCTCCGGACAGACACGGGTTCGATAACAACGCTGGGGCGCTGTCGCTGTCCCCAGCGCTATTCGAACGTTACGTGTCCGCAGCGCGAAAAATCAGCCGCCTTGTCATCGGTCTACCACCAGCCGGTGGCACCGTCATCAAGACCTACGAGGTCCCGCTCAGACTAGTGCAAGACAACCAACAAGGTGAGGAGCTCCCGTTCGGATCGCGTGGCGGCACGGCCGTACGGCATCACTTTCCCGTCGACGGTGAGTATCTGATCAAGCTAGGCCTTCGTACGAATTACGTCGGATACGTTCGTGGTATCGACCAAGCCCACGACGTGGAGGTTCGACTGGACGGACGCAGAATCCGCCAGTTCACCTTTGGGGGCGAGGCCCCAGGCATGCCCGCTCCGCTCAGCTTCGCTGGCAACATCCGGGGCGACGACAGCTGGGAATCCTATACATTGCACGCCGGCGACGAACTTGAAGTGCGAGTCAACGTCGACGCTGGCCCGCACCTCATTGGCATCTCGTTTCCACGGGAAACCTGGGAAGAGGACGGTGTCTTACAACCACGGCAGACCGGCTTCGCGCTAGCGGTTAACGATATGCCGGACAGCAACCCGGCGCTCGATAGCGTGCAAATCAATGGCCCATTTACGGTCGACGGCCCGGGGATGACCCCCACGCGTCGCAGGGTTTTTACATGCACCCCGGCGACTCAAACCGAGGAGCGTCCCTGCGCCAAAGAGATTCTCTCCACGCTAGCTCGAAGGGCCTATCGGCGACCAGTGACCGATGCCGACATCGACACGCTCCTCAGCTTCTTTGACGGGGGACGTGCCGGCGGCAGCTTCGATGCGGGTATCGGCTTCGCGCTTGAGCGGCTGCTTGCCGACCCTGAATTTCTCTACCGAATCGAAAGCGACCCCATTGATGGCACACCTGGGGCGCTCTACACGATCAGGGACATCGAGCTCGCGTCACGGCTCTCGTTCTTCTTGTGGAGCAGCGTGCCAGACGATTCGTTGCTGGCAGCCGCCGAAGACGGCACACTGAGCGACCCTAGCGTTCTCGAGCGGCAGGTGCGCCGAATGATAGCCGACCCGCGCGCCGCCTCCCTCGTTGAGAATTTTGCGGGCCAGTGGCTACATTTCCGTAACCTACGTGGCGTCTACCCAGACCCACTTATCTTTCCGGACTTCGACGAAAACCTTCGCTCGAGTTACGAGACGGAGACCCGCCTCTTCATCGAGCACCAGTTGCGTAGTGACGCAAGTTTGCTCGACCTGCTTCGTGCAAATTACACCTTCGTCGATGAACGGCTAGCCAAGCACTACAAGATTCCAGGTATCTATGGGAACCGTTTTCGGAAAGTGAACTTCGCCGAGGGCGAGCGGGCCGG
>DQEK01000015.1:38106-49492 GCA_003533545.1 Acidobacteriota bacterium
TCACCGGTTTTACGAGGAAAGTGGGTGCTTGAGAATCTACTGGGCGCCCCGCCGCCTGAACCTCCACCAGACGTGCCAACCCTCGAGGAAGAGAACGCGGATGGAGAACCGTTGTCGATGCGACAGGCGATGGTACAACACCGCGAAAACCCGGCATGCGCAGTGTGTCATTCAGCCATGGACCCCATTGGGTTTGCACTCGAAAATTTCGACGCGATTGGTTCCTGGCGCCTAAACAGCGAAGCCGGAACTCCTATCGACGCATCAGGCACACTCCCAGACGGCGCAGCATTCGAGGGACCAACCGGACTCCGTGATCTGCTGTTGAACCGAGCCGACGATTTCGTAGGAACGGTAACCGAAAAGCTGATGGGATATGCCCTGGGACGCGGGCTTGAGTATTACGACGCCCCAACAATCAGAAAAATCGTCCGTGAAGCGGCTAGCGAAGACTACCGCTGGTCAGCTATCATCCTTGGAATTACGAAAAGCACCGCGTTTCAGATGCGGAGGTCAGACTCATGATGATCACCAAGAAAGCCATTCATCGCCGTACTGTATTGCGGGGCATCGGAGCGGGACTCGCGCTTCCGTTACTGGATGGCATGGTTCCGGCGTTCGCCGCCATCCGCAACAGCCCAGCCAACCCAGTACGTCGCTTTGGCGTCGTCTACGTGCCGAACGGCATGGCAATGAAACACTGGACTCCGGAGGGCGAAGGTCAGGCCTTTGAGGTCACCCGGTTGCTGAATCCAATCTCAGACTACCGAGACCAAATGACGCTGTTGACCGGGTTGAACGGTGTACCCAGCAACGCCGGTGTACACGCCAGCGCCGCTACGCGGTTTCTGACCGGTGTCACCCCAGCCAGAACAGAGTCCAACTTGCGAGCCGGTATCTCCGTTGACCAGTTAATCGCCAAGGAATTCGCACAGCACACCCAGCTTGGGTCACTTGAATTGGCCCTAGACAGCCGCGACGTTTCAGGCTCGTGTGACGTCGGGTTTAGCTGTACCTACACGAACACGATCTCATGGCGGAACGAGACTACTCCGCTTCTTGGAGAGAACAATCCTCGCGCCGTGTTTGAGCGATTGTTCGGCGACAGCGGGTCGACCGATCCCGCGGCGCGACTGGCACGGATTCACAAAGACCAGAGCATTCTCGACTCAGTAACCGACAAGATCGACGCGCTGCAGCGAGGACTTGGCCCAAATGACCGACTTAGGGTCAACGAATATCTGGACGCGGTCCGTGACATCGAACGCCGCATACAAAAGGCCGAGGAACAGAGTGACCGCGAGCTACCAGAAGTCGATCAACCAGCTGGCATCCCGGCGACTTACGAGGAACACGCCAAGCTGATGTTCGACCTACTGCTGCTGGCGTACCAGACGGACCTGACACGCGTGAGCACCTGTATGATGGCTCGTGAGATCAGCGGGAGAACCTACCCTGAGATCGGAGTCCCGGATTCGCACCACCCGACCTCGCACCACCGTGACGACCCGACGCTCTACGAGAAGGTCGCAAAAATCAACGAGTTCCATCTAACCTTGTTTTCGCACTTCCTCGAAAAAGCGCGGGCGACCCAGGACGGCGACGGTTCATTGCTCGACAACATGGTGATGATCTACGGTGCTGGGATGTCGGACAGTAACCGCCACGACAACAAAGGATTGCCCTTGGCGCTCCTGGGCGGTGGTTCTGGACAACTCAAACCTGCGGGACACGTCCGCTACGCCGAACGCACGCCCATCACGAACCTCCACTTGACCATCCTCGATAAGATGGGGATCCCCGTGGAGAAGATGAGCGACAGCACCGGCAAACTCGATCTGCTCAGCGTCGGCTAGAGCACTGAGAAACTCGGCGGGGTGGTTAACCCGCCATTAAGCCCACGGAGGCCCGGCATTCGTGCCGGGCCTTTTTTGAGAGAAGGACTGGAGATAGAAATGGGCTATCGACTGCGCGAGGTACTCCTGTCGGCGTTCGCGGCTGGATTGCTCGCCGTGGTGGCGAGTTGTGCCGGCGGGAACGGTTCCGGAGCGGGCACAGATGGCGCCGGTGATACGGCGAACGGCATTGCTCTTGATGCCGACGACATCGGTGGTGTCGTGACGAGCACCGACGGCCCGGAAGCCGGTGTCTGGGTCGTCGCCGAGACGACGGACCTCCCAACCCGATTCATCCGGATCGTCGCTACTGACGACAGTGGTCGCTACGTGATACCCGACCTGCCGGACGCGACCTACGAGGTCTTCGTGCGCGGCTATGGCCTAGTTGACTCGGCGCGCGTAGCGGCGTCCCCGGGCGAGCACCTTGACCTGGAGGGCGTGGTTGCACCGGACGCACGAGCGGCAGCACAGGTCTACCCGGCAGCCTGGTGGCTCTCGATGATGGAACTTCCGGAGGGCGAACTCTCGCAGCAACAAATCGGCAGTGCGGTAACCGGCTGCATGAATTGCCACCAAGTCGGAAACCGGGCGACTCGTGAAATTCCTGGGAATATCCTCAGTGAAGCCGATTCTCACCTTGAAGCGTGGGACAGACGTGTAACGATGGGTCCAATGGGAGCCAGTATGGCTGGCATGTACGGTCGACTGGGTGACCAACGACGTATGTTCGCCGACTGGACTGACCGCATCGCCGCTGGCGAAACACCTACTCAGACACCGCCTCGTCCCACCGGCATCGAACGCAACGTTGTCGTGACACTGTGGGACTGGGGCACCGAGACGGACGGCAGAACCGACAGCGCTGCGTCTGACGTTCGCGACGCCACCGTGAACGCGAACGGACTCGTGTACGGCGTAGTGCAACCGAGCGACATCCTCGCTGTGCTCGACCCGGTAGAGCACCGAGCGACCACCATCACGATCCCCTCAAACGCTCCACCCATTCTCACCGACACACCGACTTCGCCCTATTACGGCGATGAACCTATCTGGGCACGGCAGTCCGATCCGCGGAGTGTGGCAATGGATGGCGAGGGACGGGTCTGGCTGACAGGCCGCGTGCGTGGCCCAGAACAGCCCAGCTTCTGTACCGCCAGTACTAACGCCTTCGCCGATTACTTTCCGATAGAACGCGGCACCCGCCAAGCGTTCATGTACGACCCGCAGAGCGAACAATTCAGTGAAATCAATACATGCTTCTCGGCCGATCACAATCAACTCGGCGAGGACGAACGGTTCTATTACGGTTTCCGAGATGGCGTGGGCTGGATTGACACCGAGGTTTGGGATGAGACCGAGGACGCTGAGGCCGCGCAGGGCTGGTGCCCGACGGTCTTGGATACCAACGGCGACGGCGTAATCTCGCCGGGGTGGACCGAACCAAACGAACCAGTCGATCCCACGCGCGACCATCGTATCGCCTACGGTTGCTACTCGCCCGCGTACAACAAAGCTGACGGCAGCGTTTGGTGCTCCGACAACGGTCCCGACGACAACACGCTGATGCGTCTGGAACTCGGTGACAGCGCACCGGAATCGTGCATAGCAGAGGTGTACATGCCGCCACCGAGCATTCAAAACCCACCGCCATACGGCAGCGGTGGCCTGCACATCACAGGCGACGGACTAGTTTGGCAGGACTGGCGAGGAAGCGGACATTTCGCGACATTCGACCGGAGCGTGTGCACGGTGACGAACGGTCCTGAAGCAACCGGGCAGAGCTGTCCCGAAGGGTGGACGTTTCACCGAATGGACAAACCAACGTTCTCGAACGCCGAGATGCCAATCAACTCTGATGAAAGTTATCTGACTCAAATCGACCACTACGACGTTCTCGGCCTTGGTCCAGAGACCCCAGTGTATGGGGTGGTCAACACCGACTCGCTTGAAGTATTCGTCCCCAGCACCGAGCAATTCGTCACGCTACGGGTCCCCTACCCGATGGGATTCTTCTCGCGTTCCTCGAATGGCCGTGTTGACGACCCAACGACGGGATGGAAGGGCAAAGGGCTCTGGTCAAGCTACTCGAACTATGCCGCGTGGCACCTTGAAGGCGGAGCCGGCACGCACCAGAAGAACGTGAAGTTCCAGATTCGACCTGACCCACTTGCGAAATAGACCGAAACGCACTCGGCGCTACGGACCGGCTTCGTGCACCGACGACACACGACGACCGGTTGGCCCACGCAGATGTTCTGTCACGGTTGAAGTGCGAACACCCAGATGACCCCACCTTGCGGGACCTGGATGTTTCGGTCCAGGTGCTGGTTCACCGCGCGCTGCATACCTTGCGCGTCCACGCCCCAGCCCGACTGCACGGCAATGTACTGGACCCCATCAATAGCGAAGGACGATGGCACACCGATCACGCCAGAGTTCGTGCGCTGTTCCCACAACACATCGCCCGTGCGTGCATCGAAGGCCCTGAAATAACGATCGTGCGTGCCCCCGGCAAAGACCAGGCCGCCCCCAGTAGTCAGAATCGGCCCCCAATTCTGAGACTCGGGAAACTCGTGGGTCCAAACCTGCTCTCCAGTGGAGAGGTCCCAAGCCTGCAGTTCACCTAGATGATCGGCACCGTCAGCCACAAAGACCTGAGACGTAGCACCCGTGTAACCGGCACCGGGCCGATATTCCACCTCCCGCCCAACTATCGTGGAACAGAGATTCTCGTTGGCTGGAATGTAGAGGTAGCCGGTCTGCGGGCTATACGCTGCCGGTGGCCAGTCCTTACCACCCCACAGCGAGGGACAGAAGGTGGCTGGCTTGTTCGTGCCCGGTTTCCGTTCCTGGTTGTACTCGGGACGTCCAGTGACGGGATCAATTGAAGCAAAGACGTTTTGGTCAACGTAGGGGTTCGCATCAACGAAATTAATGGCATCCGCTTCGCGTTCGAGCAACCACAAGTAGCCATTCCGCGCCGGATGTACCAACGATTTGATGGTGCGGCCGCCTCGAGACACGTCGATCAACAGCGGCGCCGAAACCTCATCCCAGTCCCACGAACCATTGTGATGATATTGGTGGTACGCCTTGAGTTCTCCGGTGTCGGCGTCGAACGCCACGACAGAATTCGTGTACAAGTTGTCACCGGGTCGCTGGTCCCCAATCCACGGACCGGGGTTCCCTGTGCCCCAGTAGGTCAAATTCAACTCGGGGTCAAAGGACCCGGTAATCCAGATTGACGCTCCGCCAGTGCGCCAAGTGTCTCCTGGCCACGTCTCATTTCCAGGCTCGCCGGGGCCAGGCACAGTGTGCGATCGCCAGACCTCCTCGCCACTATTGGCGTCGTAAGCTGCAACGAATCCACGGATGCCGCGCTCGCCTCCAGAGGCGCCGACCAGCACCTTGCCGTTAGCGATCAGCGGCGCCATGGTCATGTAATAACCCGTTCGGTAGTCCGCCACCGACGCCTCCCACTCGACTTCACCCGTTCCCGCGTCGAGCGCCACCACGAAGGCGTCGTGCGTGGTGAAGTAGACCCTGTCGCCGTAGAGACCAACACCACGGTTCGTCCAGTGGGCACGGAGCGCGTCATCAGGCAGCTGACGCCGATGCCGCCAGAGCAGGTCACCGCTTCGGGCATCGACGGCAAGAACTTGGTCTTCTGGCGTCGTTACAAACATGACGCCATCGTTCACGATCGGTGGGGACTGGTGCCCAGAAATGACCCCCGTCGACAGGGACCAAACCGGGACCAATCTGGACACGTTGTCCGTCGTGATCTGATCCAACGGGCTGTAACCCCAGCTGTCATACGTGCCCCGGTACATCAACCAGTCGTCCGGGTTGGGAGACCGCAGCCGTTCATCTGTCACCGGGGTGTAATCTACGGCCGCCTGCTGAGCAAAGCAGGTCCAGACCATCAGCAACATCGCCGACCCGACGCTTACCCCAGCTACGATTCGTCGAACCCATCCTTCTACCATTTCTTCTCCCCTGCCTTACGGCCGCAGCGAACAGTGTCCCACCTATGCCCTCGCCAACTCCGCCATCGCAGCCGTCACACCGTGAACTCGATGCGGCACTCCCGCGAGCTTCAGTCCCATTTCCACTCCAGCCAGTGTGCCAACCAAACTGAGGTCATTGAAGTCGCCTAAGTGGCCAATGCGAAACACCTTCCCCGCCAGCTTGGCCAGCCCAACCCCGAGTGACAGGTCAAATCGCTCCAGCACGATCTCGCGAAGCCGGTCCGCATCATGGCCATCCGGCATCACCACCGCCGTAATCGAAGCACTGTATTCCTCCGGATTCGCACAGAAAACTTCTAGTCCCCAGGCCTCCGCCGCGCACCGCGTGGCCGCCGCGTGGCGCTCATGCCTGGCAAAAACGTTGTCTAGACCCTCTTCGCGCAACATCGCGAGCGCCTCCTGCAGGCCGTAGAGCAGGTTCGTGGCAGGCGTGTAGGGAAAGAATCCATTTTCATTGGCAGACAAGACAGCGCCCCAGTCCCAAAACGACCTCGGCAAAGTAGCGTGGGCGTGGGCGCTAAGCGCCTTTTCACTGACAGCATTGAAACTTAGGCCCGGCGGCAACATCAACCCCTTTTGGGACGCTCCAACGGTGACATCCACCCCCCACTCATCGTGTCGGAAGTCGATAGAACCAAGCGACGAAATCGTGTCGACCACAAACAGCGCAGGATGTCTGGCCCGGTCAATGGCCTGGCGTACAAGGGGAACACGGCTCGTAACTCCAGTCGACGTCTCGTTGTGCACTACGCATACCGCTTTGATCGCATGAGCGCGGTCGGCGGCAAGCGTCGACTCAACGGCCTGCGGGTCAACACCACGCCGCCAATCTCCGGGGATCCAATCGACCTGGAGGCCGAGTTTCTCGGCAATTTCTTTCCAAAGCGTCGCGAAGTGCCCAGTTTCGCCCATCAGCACCCGGTCCCCAGGGGACAGGCAATTCACTAGAGAAGCCTCCCAGGCGCCGGACCCGGAAGCCGGAAAGATCACAACGGGTCGCTTCGTCCGGAACACGTCACGAACGGCCACCAAGAGCTCTTCCCCGAGAGCTTGAAACTCAGGGCCTCGATGGTCGATGGTTGGTTTCGACATCGCCCGGAGTACTCGCTCAGGCACGTTCGTGGGCCCGGGAATCTGCAGGAAATGACGTCCGGCACGATAGGACATGGGCTCGGTCTACTCTCGGGCCTCAGCTGCGCGGACAACCGCCAGTAGCGATCGACGTATCAACACCAATGACTCCGCTTCTGTTGTCCCCTCTCCGGCGCGTACCCTATCACTTATACTCCCCCCGTGACTGACCAGCTGCAGCGTGACCTGAAGAGCGCCATCGACGGGGAGGTACGCTTCGACGCGATCACCCGCATGCTCTACTCCACAGATGCTAGCGTCTACCAAATCGAGCCAACCGGCGTCGTCGTCGTCCGATCCAGGGACGATATCGTTCGCACTATCGACATTGCCCGCCAACATGGAGTCTCCATCACAGCGCGCGGCGGCGGCACCTCACAAGCGGGGCAAGCGATCGGAACCGGCCTACAGCTCGACACGGCAAAATACTACAACCGCGTACTCGAAGTGAACGTCAAGGAACGATGGGCGCGCGTCGAACCAGGTGTCGTGCTTGACGAGTTGAACGCCCAGTTATTACCCCACGGGCTGCGCTTCGCCCCGGACATCTCCACTGCCAGTCGAGCGACCATCGGCGGCATGGTCAGCAACAACTCCAGCGGAGCCCGGTCCGTTCTGTTTGGGAAGACGATCGACCACGTGCTCGCGCTACACGTCGCCTTAAGCGACGGCTCCGTCGCCCACCTGCACCCGCTCGAACCGGCCGCGGTCGACAAAATCTGCACATCGGACACCCTGGAAGGTTCGTGCTACCGAGAGGTACGTCGTCTAGCAGCCGAGCACGCCACCGAGGTGAACCGACGATTTCCGAAAATTCTCCGCCGCGTTGGCGGCTACAACCTCGATGCGTTCAGCGACCCTACGGCCCCGTTTAACCTAGCCAAGATCGTGGTCGGTTCCGAAGGCACCCTCGGGATAGTAGTGGAGGCCAAAATCAATCTGGTCCCATTGCCGAACGCCAAAGTCGTACTGACCATCGAATTCGACGAGTTGCTCGACGCACTCGGCGCTACTCCGGTCATTCTCAACCACCACCCCTCCGCCATCGAGGTAATGGACCGGTTCATCCTAGACCACGCTCGTGAAAACCCCGAGCTCGACGTCTTGCGCCGGGCAGTGCTTCAAGGTGATACGCCCGGAGCACTTCTCTGTGTGGAACTCTACGCGGATGATGCCACCGAACTACCTGATCGAATGACAGCAATCGAGGAAGACCTCCGAGGGCGAGGCATCGCCGCCCGCACGTCACGGTCGATCAACGCCGCTTCCCAGGCGCGCATTTGGAAGTTACGACAGGCTTCCCTTGGGCTATCGATGGCGATGAAGGGAGACGCCAAAAGCATTTCGTTTGTCGAGGACACCGCTGTGGCCCCGGAGCGACTGCGCGACTTCATCGAGCGCTTCCTGGCAATCGTAGAGCATCACGGCAGCCACGCCGGGGTATATGCGCACGCCTCGGTAGGGTGCCTACACGTTCGACCGGTAATCAACCTCAAAACGACCGAAGGAGTCGCACAGTTCGAGGCCATAGCCAGCGACGTTGCCGACCTGGTCCTGGAGTTCGGTGGAGCGCTCTCCGGAGAGCACGGCGACGGGTTGGTCCGTGGACCATTCATGGAACGGATGTTCGGTTCGCAGCTCTATGGGGCATTTCGTGATGTCAAGCGGACCTTCGATCCAGACGGTCTGTTCAACCCAGGCAAGATCGTCGACACACCGCCCCTGACCTCGAATTTACGTTACGGCCCCACCTATCGGACTCCGGACCCACCCACACAATTCGATTACTCAGAGCACGGGGGGCTCGGTCGAGCCGTTGAAATGTGTAGCGGCGTGGGCGCGTGCCGAAAGACACTGGCCGGCACGATGTGCCCGTCCTACATGGCAACCCGCGACGAGCGGCACTCGACGCGAGGACGTGCCAACGCGCTCCGATCGGCGATGAATGGACGGCTCGACGAAGCCGGTCTCGGCGACGAGGGCGTATATGACGCCCTCGACCTCTGCCTTGAGTGCCGTGCCTGCAAGGCTGAGTGCCCGGTCGGGGTCGATATGGCGCGCTTTAAGAGCGAGTTCTTAGCAGACTACTGGCACCGCCACGGCACGCCGCTGCGGGCCCGTCTACTCGGGGGGATCCACGATCTCTCGACCTTGGCTAGTCCCCTGGCTCGACTCCTCAACCCCTTACTTGCAACTTCTCTGGTGCGCTCACTGAACGAGTTACTTCTAGGACTTGACCGTCGCCGACCGCTGCCAAAATGGGCATATCGGACACTAGCGGCGCGGTGGGGTGTTCGTCCCAAACCAACAAATACGCCCTCGGTAGTGCTGTTCAACGACACGTTCACCAACTACTACCACCCAGAGGTTGGAATGGCGTTCGCAACGCTCTGCGACCACGCCGGCGTCGAGGTTGGTCTGGGTCCAGAAGCGTGCTGCGGGCGGCCCCTCATCTCGCAGGGGCTACTGCCAGAAGCCCACCGACAGGCGGTCGAGACCACCCGGCGCCTTTATCCACTCGCCGATGCAGGCAAACGTATCGTCGTGCTGGAACCGAGCTGCCTGTCCGCCCTCCGCGAGGACCTGCCAGCATTGCTCCAAGGCGAGGACCAGAGCCGAGCACGAAAAGTGGCAGCTGCGTGTCTGTTGTTCGAAGAGTGGCTAGAGGGCACCCTGAAGGACGAATCGGCGCAATTGAAATTCCATGCCGGCCCAAAACGGGTGCTGCTGCATGGACACTGCCATCAGAATGCATTGGGACTGGTGCCACCGGCCAAGGCCCTACTAGCAAGGATTCCTGGCGCGGAGATCGTCGACCTGGACGCCGGTTGTTGCGGGATGGCGGGATCGTTCGGCTATGCGAAAGAACACTTTGAGGTCTCTCGACGGGTCGGGGAGCGCCATCTGCTGCCCACCGCCAGAACGCTCGGGCGCGACGACATCCTGGTCGCATCCGGCGTTTCTTGCCGACATCAGGTGCGCGATCTAGCTGGTGTCCGGGCGCAGCATCCAGCTGAACTCCTTACCTCGCTCGCCGTATCCTGAATCGGGGTCGCGAAGCAGCCTACTCGCCGGTATAATCCGGTCGATCTCGGCAGCAGAACACAGCTGATGTTTGGTATCGCCTCGTTGTCGAACCGCCGCACCGACGGCTCAGCCGATTTTCCCATGCGATTCGCCCCCGCCTACTGTGTTTGGACCACAATCACGGCCCTTCTATGCATCGCAGCGTCGGCGCCGAACGCGCAGGAAGTTGTTCCACCACCTAACAATCTTCCCAACGACTACATTACCGTGTTGAACTGGGCCAAGTTTCCCGACGGCCGCCGGTTCGGGTCCACCGCCGGCGTTGACGTCGCTCCCGACGGCACCATCTGGGCATACGACCGGTGCGGAGCCAACAGCTGTGACGGCTCGGAACTAGACCCCATTCTGCAGTTCGACCCCTCAGGACGCCTGGTCGCCAGTTTTGGCGCGGGTTTGTTCAACTTTCCCCATGGATTCCACGTCGACGCCGACGGCAACATCTGGGTGACGGACCACGGGGTCGACCCTCCCAACGACAAGGGACAACAGGTCTTCAAGTTCAGTACGGACGGACAGGTCCTGCTAACGTTGGGACGGGCTGGCGTTTCCGGTAGCGGTCAATACACTTTCAACCAACCGTCGGACGTGGTAGTCGCGGCTAGTGGGGAAATCTTCGTCGCCGACGGTCACGGCTCCGCAACCAACGCCCGGATCGTTAAGTATGCTGCCGACGGCACGTTCATCAGGGCGTGGGGTCGTCATGGTGCGGCTCCAGACGAGCTCGAGGGACCCCATTCGCTCGCGCTGGATTCGCAAAACAGGCTCTTTGTGGCCGATCGCACAAACAACCGGATCCAGATCTTCGATCAGGACGGTACGTTACTCGACTCGTGGACCCAGTTCGGACGCCCGAGCGGCCTAGCCATCGATCAAAACGACATTCTCTACGTGGCAGACTCGGAATCGCGTGACAACGACGGTGGCTACGGACACAACCCCGAGGTCAGACGCGGCATCCGGATCGGCAGCGCCGTCGACGGCACTGTGACCGGATTTATTCCTGACCCTGCCGAGCGGGGTGGAACGAGTGGTGCGGAAGGCGTGGCAGTGGATACGGACGGCAACGTCTACGGAGCCGAAGTCGGACCACGCGACCTCAAAAAATACATCCCTCGCTCACGTTGACCGTGAGTCAGACAGCCTCATCTCACCAATGGGGAGAACCGATAGCGACATTTCTATTCGTGACGGAAAAGTTCTTCAGGGTCAGTCGTCACGTTGACGAATGGCCGACTCCCT
>DQEK01000015.1:49886-61599 GCA_003533545.1 Acidobacteriota bacterium
CGATGTTGTGCGCACTGTTGGCTGTCGCCTCTCCAGCCGGCGCACGCCAAGCGCCGGAAATGTTACTGGCAACGGTGCTCGATGACACCGGGGCACCGGTAACAGGACTAACCCGAGACCGTTTCACCGTACGACGGGATGGCGTTGAACTGGAAGTGCTCTCAGTCGAGCCGGCATCATCTACCGTGCACGTGATCGCCATTTTTGAAGGCCTTGCTGTGACACAGCGTCAGCTGACATCTACGCTGTCACGGTTCATCGGCAGTCTGGATGACGAGAGCGTCGTCGATATGCAAAGTGTGGAGGGCGAGCTCGACACGGCCATTGTCGAAGCTATCGAGGACCTCCACGCACGTAGCACCTCGCGACCGGTCGTTCTGCTATTAGGGCAGGCCAGCGAAATTGCGCCCTCACGCTTGCAATCCTCACAGGTCCGGGGACGACGACGGGCGGCCGATCTCACCGGCGACACTAACCAAATTGCTGCACTGCTTCGGGAACATAGCATCCTGTTCTACGGAATCTCGGTAACCGACGTTCCACTCAACAACCTTGAAAGCCTGGCCGCCGAGACCGGAGGCCACTTTCACGTCATAGCGGCGTCTGATGCGCTTGAGGAGACGGTGTCTCAGGTCGGCCACGAGCTAGGCGCACAGTACCTGATCTCGCTGCCCTCCTCCTCAAACATTGAGGCGATGCCGCAAGTGAGCGTCGGAGACTCAAGGCTAACAGTCCGAGCCGGTCGATACGCATCGGAGCACTAACCTCGTTCCGGAGCCGCCGGTCTGGTCACGGGGCCTTCTTCGCCGCCAGCAACAGAACGTCCCTGGCCAACTCCGAGCGAAGTACTTCGACATCGAACGACGGAAGCCCAGGGGCATTGGCGAAAGCCCGGCGCGCGCGACCGCGCCAATCTTTCTGTCGCCGCGCGCGCTGGTAGCAAACCAGCACGTCACCCGCACGCAACGCCTCGAACACCAGCGCCACTTCGGCTGAGGCGACGAACGCCGGGCCCACAGCATCAGACTCCACACCGATATCAGGGTCGAGAAACACCACGACCGGCGTGCTCATGGCCTCAATGCGTCTACACACCTCGTTGAAATAGGCAGCACGGTGCACAAATGGTTCCTTATAGACCTCTATCGCTAACCCAGTGACCTCACTCAAGTCACGGATGTTGTCGAGATTCCAGAAATGCCGCTGCACTTCAACGGGCAGCGCCACGTGGCCTTGGGCGGTAAGCAGCGGTGGTGGGTCCACCGCCGGCCGATACATGGCCACGTGCAAGATGGCCGGCGCGGACTCTCGTCTCGCCAGATGCACAAGCGTGCTCCACTTGAAGACATCCCGGTCACCGCCGTACCATGGGTCTCTCATCCCGCCGCGCCTTCACCTTGGTCGCTTCACCAAGTGCTCCTCAAGCTCGCCCAACAAGGATAGGACGCCTTGAGGCCGTCGGCCCCGCGTCCCATCGAGTCAATCGCGTCACTGCAAGCAACATTTCTTGAACTTGCGTCCACTCCCACACGGGCAAGGCGAATTCCGACCAAACTTAGG
Source organism: Acidobacteriota bacterium (assembly GCA_003533545.1). Taxonomy (GTDB): domain Bacteria; phylum Acidobacteriota; class Vicinamibacteria; order Vicinamibacterales; family UBA8438; genus DQEK01. Next base: position 51,447 of record DQEK01000015.1, read on the forward strand.
CCGCCCTCGTTTCAATTCCCGTCGAAACGCTTCGGCTCGCGTACGTAAATCCTGATTGAAAACCTTCTCAAGCGCCGCATAGAGCACCGGGTGTTTACGCTTCATCACCCCTGGACGTTCGAAGAAATATTCCGACGTAACTGCAAAAAATTCCGCCTCGTTGGTCAGTGCATAGCGGTTGATGTCGGACTCCCCCGTTTCAATCTCAGTCATTTTTCGACGGATCAGATCGATCCACGGCCCGACTGCATCTCGATCGAGTCCAACACGGGGCACACCGTCGATAACCCCGTCTGTCTTGTCGACCAAATGCGCAAACTCATGAATACCCACGTTCCGCTTATCAGTTGCGTTACGGAATCCGGCGATGAGGTCCGGCTTTGACAGGATCATCAATCCGTTAAAACTCCCTGTACCCACCATGCCAAGAATGTTGTGCTTTCGCATATCCCCAAACTCGAACTCGTCGTCGAATCGGCTCGGGTACACCAAAATCTCGTTGATCTGTTCCCATTCCCAGTCGGGAAACCCAAAAATCGGGATGACCGCGCTGGCTGCGGCCAGCACCTTTGTCGTCGTATCGACCTGCACCTTGATGCCAGTGACCCGCTTCTCGCCGAGGAACACCTGCAGTTCACGCCGAAAGCTCCCCTGCCCCTCGGGATCGAGAGCACGGAAGAAAACAACATCGCGCTGCAGCACCGTTTCCCAGTCTGGCGGGAATGGTTGGCCCAGAATCGCACGTCGCCGCCGGATGGGACGGGTCCGCAGGACGTAGACTCCGGCCGCTGGCGCAAACGCCAGGATCAGCGAGGTTCCCACTGGCCGGCCCGAGCGGATCGCAGCAAAGGCCAGCAATAGGGAGACTCCCAGGGTGAGCACCGCACAACCGAGTGCCCACCGCCGGGTCCGGCGCTCCCAACCAACAAACTGCACAGGAGATGTCAAGGCCTCATGGTGCGCCGAGGCAACCTAATCACGGCCAAGTGCGCACCGGTGCTTACGAGAAACGTAACCGGACCCAATCGCTCACCTCCACGACCAATGCTGGTCTGGGGGCAGTCAAGCGTACGACCGGAACGTGAACCGGTCACATCCAGTCCATGTGAACCTGCATATCGTGCATCGGAACGACGACGAGCCCATCCGTACGTAGCTTGCGGCGAGGGATCACGAACAGCACGACGCCCCGCCGTGGCCCACCGGTTCCAGCTACACAGCCGAGATCCTTACGCTAAGGGTTAGACACGCGTCCCTACTGTCGGCGGGCCGACTGGATGATGACCGGGGTACGCGGCACACTATTGTCTGTTGGGGTCGCTTCGATCGCGTCTACCACGTCCATACCATCCGTCACTCTACCGAAGACCGCATACCCAAAGTCACGGACCCCGTTGTTCAAGAAATCGTTGGTCGCGGCGTTAATGAAAAACTGGTCGGTGGCGCTGTCCACCGCGTTGGTACGAGCCATCGCAACCGTGTATTCGTCGTTCTTTAGCCCGTTCTCTGCCTCGTTCTTGATCGGGTCCCCCGTCTGCTTACCCTGCATCGAGGGCAAGAACCGCCCACCCTGAACCATGAAGTCTGGGATCACCCGATGGAAGATCGTGCCGTCATAATGTTCGGCATCGACGTAGCCCAGGAAGTTCTCAACAGAGATTGGAGCCTGTTCCGGGAAGAGCTCAATGGTGATATTCCCCATACTGGTTTCCAGCACCACGACCGGATTATCCTGGGCCATCACCGGTTGAGCGGACACCGTCATCACCGCACCGGCAGCCACAAGCGAGACAAACGCACGAAAAAACATAAAGCGCCTCCTGTCAATCAATCACGGACACGCGCTAGCGTGCCCGCCTTGGATTCCCCGCGATCGTATCACTTGACGCACCAGAGAACTCGGGAGTTCGGGGTCCCCGTCCCCTATCGACCAGCACCCTGCCCGGGACGCCGCGGCATCTCATCCGGTGAGAACCGTGGAAGTAACTGGTCACGCATGGCCAGCTGGTACACGGCTGCGGCCACAGTGATCGCTGAGGCAATAGCATCCTGATCGAGTACCCGCTCGTACGTGTCGAGATTCGTGTGCCACGTGTAGCTCTGGTACTGAATCGGGTCTTGCTGCACGCTAATACCTGGCAGCCCGGCCTCATTGAACGACGTGTGGTCGGAACCGCCTCGGCGACGGCTGTTTGTGGTCCGTACACCTATCACACCGAGATCCCTGAACGGAGCCAATATCTCGCGCAAAATCTTTCCAGTCTCGGCAGGTCCGAATATCTGAGCCCCACGGGCTCGCCCCGTACCGGCATCGATATTGAAATAGCCACCAAAGGTCTTATGCGCCGGTGTGGGGTCTTCGGCGGTACCAAAGTGCGCCTTAACATAGGCCTGAGAGCCAAGGAGCCCCTGCTCTTCCCCGCCCCACAGCGCAACGCGGATAGTCCGGCGCGGCTCCACGCCCAGCGCAGTCAGAACCCGTACGGCTTCCATCATCACCGCAACCCCTACGGCGTTATCCGTCGCACCAGTCGCAGCGTGCCAGGAATCGAGGTGTCCGCCTAACATGACCACCTCATCGGACAGATCGGTGCCGGGCAACTCTGCGATAGCGTTGTGCACCGTGCGCCCTTCCGGGTGACTCCGATTCACGATATCGAACTCCAGTTCAACCGGGTCGGTCCCGAATCGAAGAAGACGACTAATGCGACCGAAATCTTCGTTCCGCATGACGACCGTGGGCACGACCTGATCCACATCGTAGGTTCGATTCTGGAATGCTCGGATCTGACCATGGTCCCGACCAGCATCATTCACGCGGACCGCTACCTCCGCTTCGCGCAAAAACGCAGCGACTCGAGCCTCGACCTCGCGTCCGGTCAGCGGCCGATCATCGCGTTGGTTTGCGCTACCGCGTCCGCGGCCACCCCTGCCTCCACGAGCCGAAGCCGCCGGAGGTGACGCGTTGAACTGCTGCTCAAGCTGTTGGTCCTCACGTCGCCGGGGCTGACCGGCCATGGTCACACCAACCTGCACATGCTCGCCAACCAATACCACCTTGCCAGCCAGGTCGTCCCGCGACCGTTCCAGGTGTGCCTCCAGATCCTCGCGGGTCGGCCGCTCAGGTAGCGTCATGTGGTAAGCGGCTGCCCGCACGAGGCCATCCGTACCCGGGGTCCACGCCAATGCCTCGACCACAAGTGCGTCCGCGACAGGGGCGACAAGGTGCGCCGAGAGCCGTTCATTCGACCATCCTGGATAACCAAACTCGAAAGGTTCCAGGTGTCCGTTAGTCAGGCCCCAACTCTCCATCTGCCTGACCGCCCAGTTGCCGGCCGCCTCAAGATTCGGAGACCCTGTCAGTCTCGGGCCATAGACATCGCTCAACCAATGCAGCGTCGTCATGATCTGCGAGTTGGCCGTAGCTTCCTGACGTATCCGCCAATTTATCTCCGCGTTCGATTGCTGCTGAGCGATGACTGGACCGCCCCACAGTAATCCCGCTGCCATTGCCGATATCACCCGCATCACCATGGTCGGATCTCCAATTTCTGGAAGCTCACCCAAGCCAAACGCTCTGCGTCTCTCCTGAGTCAGGCTCGCTGACTGGCCTTCAGAATCTGCGTCCACAGCACCGAAAAGAGGCAATAGCCGAGAAAGTAGTAGAAACCTGGCCCGAGCGCAGAAGTCAGATGAGTCTCCATTCCAACATCCACCTGCTGGATCAGTACCGGCACGGTGAAGCTATTGGTCTGGGCCTGGTCACGCGTCGCCAGAAAAGCCAGAAAGACAGCCACGACGAACACATCTGCCATCGACCATTTGCCGATCAAGTCGACCACGCGCACTAACCGCGCCTTTATCGCCGCCCCAGACACGTAAATCGATGCGAGCAGCATCGAGCCTTTCGCCACGGGGACGATGACACTGAATAGCAGAATCAAAAACGACACCAGATAATCAGACGACAGCCAGAGTTCTTGCACCGTTCCGAGAATCGACCGCGTCTGCTCGTAGACCGTGACCTCCACCGGGTCCGGAATGATCGACGCCTCGACACGGGTCGTGATCGACACGCTGTAAATAGGCAGAATGACGCCTGGAACCAGCAACATAAAATTGACCAGGGTTAGAGCGACAATCAACGCCTTCATGACGATTCACCAACCTTCCGGGCAGTCTCGATTTTTTTGTCGCGCGCTGAGACGAACTGGCCCAGATCGCGTCGATGATTTGCTTCGAGTTCCTGTCTGACCTCTGGATCCACCGTGGCCATCAGCGCCGACCGAAACAAAATTTCGGCCTCGGCCACGTTCGCGGCATAGTCACGTTTGGCCGCGGCGATCGCTTCCTTCTGACGGTCAGTCAGTATCACCGCCTTGCCCGTGGCGTCGGCATCCTGCTGTTGCAGGCGATCCATTACGAGGTCAACTGTACTCTTGGGTCCCTCTGTCGGCACGTCACGGTCCCCCTCTCTCATGGCCGGCGCAAGCGAACGAGCGCCTCAAATGCCTGGATTATAGCGTGTCAGTTCACGTCGGCCACCAACCCAGTGCACACCACGGACGCGGTTCTACTTGACCAAAGGTCAGCGATTCCGGGTATGCTACACGTTGCTGTAACGGCGTGACCCTGTGGGTGACGTCATCTGCGTGACGCCGGTCGCGCACCAAAGTAGTCGGCAGTACGCGGTTAGACCGAGCTCCGACGAACAAGAAGTGTAGGAAGAAAATGGCGAATACGGGCACCGTGAAATGGTTCAACGATAGCAAGGGGTTCGGCTTTCTCACCCGAGACGACGGTGAAAAGGACGTTTTCGTGCACCACTCAGCCATCCAGGGTACGGGTTTCAAGAGCCTGACCGAGGGTGAGCGAGTGGAATTCGACGTGGTACAGGGTCTTAAGGGCCCAGCCGCCGAGAACGTAGTTAAACTCGGCACCTAGCGCACGCCTTCTGCGCGCCCGCGGGCACACCTGCGGATTGGACAAACGGCACGGCTCCGGTCACCCGGATTAGACTGTGGGGCGGAGCTGTGCCTACTCTCTGGGAACGGTTTAGCTCTAGGTCGCTCCACCGCCAAGATCGGCAGACCATGCCTACAATCTCGAGGCGGGCAATGCTGCAGTCGCTCGCAGGCCAGGCGCTGTTCGCGGGCGCCGTTCGCGGACAACCTTCCTCCACCGCCGCTCCGAGGCCACTCGCGTCCGACGCGATCACGCACGACTGGCCTTCATTCCTCGGCCCGTCGCACAATGCTGTTTCGACGGAGACCCATCTCACTCGCGAATTGCCGCCTCCGCTTGTCTGGGAGTTGGAAAAAGGTACCGGCTACACTTCCCCGGCCATCGCCGGTGAGGACCTGGTGTTCTTCCACCGCGTTGGCGACCAGGAAGTCGTCGAGAACCTCCATCCCGAAACGGGGGAATCCAAGTGGCAGTTCCGATATGCAACGGCTTACCGGGATCGGTACGGATACAACAATGGACCCCGATCAAGCCCAGTCATCGACGGTACACGGACGTTTGTCATCGGGGCAGAAGGACGACTCCATTGCCTAGAAGTGGCCTCGGGCGAGGTGGTCTGGAGCCGTGACCTACGAGCAGAATACGACGCGCGTCAGGACTTTTTCGGCATCGCGTCGACACCACTGGTGCACGGCAATCACCTGATCGTCAATGTCGGAGCCTCCGGAGGACCATGCGTGGTCGCCTTTGACACCACCACCGGGACAGAGGCTTGGCGCGCGGGCGAATGGGGCCCAAGTTATGCGTCACCCGTGCCGGCCGTCTTGCACGGTAGGCCTCGAATCATCGTCTTTGCGGGAGGTGAATCAAATCCACCCAACGGGGGGGTGCTCTCACTTCGTCCGGACGACGGCACGATCGACTTCGCTTTCCCGTTTCGCAGTCGCACCTACGAGTCGGTCAACGCTTCCTGTCCTGTGGTCTTCGATGACAAGGTGTTCGTCTCAGCCAGCTACCGGGCCGGTGGGACGCTGCTGCGCGTGCTTCAAGATTTTACTTACGAAGTGCTCTGGACCACCCAGGAGTTCGCGCTGCACTTCAACACCGCAATCCACCAGGACGGGTATCTGTATGGATACGACGGCAGAAATCAAGGCGACGCGTCACTGGCCTGCGTGGACGTCTCCGATGGTCGGGTCGTCTGGCGTGAAGCACCACAATGGACGGAGACTTTCGACCAGGGAGGACGAGAACGCCAGGCTATTCTAAGCACAGCGCGCGGGTCGCTACTGGCCGTCGATGGCCAGTTTCTGGCGTTGGGTGAGTTAGGACACCTGTTGTGGCTAGACCTGACCCCTGACGGCTACCAGCAGGTATCTCGAGCCTGGCTGGCCGCAGCCCAGGAGTCATGGACACTGCCGGTACTCAGTCGTGGACTGCTTTACGTCATGCAAAACACTCGGGACATCCTTACCGGTGCCACCCCGCGGCTACGCTGTTACGATCTCCGCGCCTGATCAGTGCAGAGCGAAACACTCGGTCCTTATGGGCATAGGATGAACTCAGAGGATCGCCAACGGACAGAATTCCGGGAGAGAGACCTTGGGCGAAACCCCTAACGTTAGCAACAGCTTGACCGTTCGTGTGCAGTTCAGGAATGACAGCGGCATGTTGGGACAGCTCGCGTCCGAGATCGGTCAACTCGGCGGCGACATCGGCGCAGTCGACCTCGTCTCCGTGGGAGACGGCTTGATGGTGCGGGACCTGACCATCAATTGCCGAGACGACGAGCACGCACAAGCAGTCCTCGACGGCATTCGGGGGCTCGAGAGCTTCACGCTGCTGCATCACTCGGACCGCACTTTCCTACTGCATTTGGGCGGCAAGATCGAGGTTGTGAGCCGCGCGCCGATTCGCACCAGGGATGACCTGTCGATGGTTTACACCCCGGGTGTGGCGCGCGTCTGCATGGCAATTCACGAACGACCAGAGGACGCCCACACACTGACCATTAAGAGAAACACCGTGGCAGTGGTGACCGACGGAAGCGCCGTGCTCGGCCTTGGCGACATCGGCCCAGCGGCATCAATGCCAGTCATGGAAGGCAAGTGCGCACTCTTCAAGGAATTCGCTGGAGTCGACGCCTTTCCACTGGCACTTGACACTAAAGACACGGACGCGATCGTCAACACCATCAGCTGCCTAGCAACGGCGTTCGGCGGGATCAATCTGGAGGACATTGCCGCGCCGCGCTGCTTCGAGATCGAGGAACGCCTGCAGCAAAACCTAGATATTCCGGTCTTTCATGACGATCAACACGGCACCGCCATCGTCACACTGGCAGCGCTTATCAACGCGCTTCGGGTCGTTGGTAAGGAACCGGACACTCTGAAAGTGGTCTTCAGCGGAGTCGGCGCCTCTGGCGTGGCGGTCAGCAAGATCTTCATGCGTTACGGCATCACCAATATCATCGGCTGTGACCGCAGTGGCGCCGTCTACTCGGGACGCACGGAACGCATGAATTTCATGAAGCAATGGTACGCGGACCACACCAATCCCAACGGTGAGCGCGGGTCACTTTCGGAAATAATCGAGGGCGCCGATGTGTTCATCGGACTCTCCGCTCCCGGCGTGCTAACGGTCCCGATGCTAAAGAAAATGAACAAGGATGCGGTGGTATTCGCGCTCGCGAACCCAACCCCAGAAATCATGCCTGAAGAGGCGGCGCCTCATGTCAGGATCATGGCCACTGGTCGGTCCGACTACCCGAACCAAATAAACAACGTGCTGGCCTTTCCGGGTGTATTCAGGGGCGCACTCGATGCTCGGGCCGCAACAATCAACGACACCATGAAGCAGGCGGCCGCCTACGCCATCGCCGGCGTGATTCCCACGGGAGAGCTGCACGAGGACTACGTTATCCCGAGCGTCTTCAACAGAGCGGTCGTCAAGGCAGTTGCCACTTCGGTGGCCACCGCAGCCCAAGAAACCGGCGTAGCCAGACGCGAGACGAAGGGCTAAAAACAGTGACCGCCAATCCAGTGACGCTCCTGCTGGTGCCGACCAAGACCGAACTCCAACACCTGACCAAACGGCCAGGATTCGCCCTGCATTCCCCCTGTGAGCTGTGTGGGTTCGGACCAGTGTCGGCAGCCGCCAGGACCAGCAGCCTCATCGCCAAATATCGTCCTGATCGCGTCATCCTGACCGGAATCGCCGGTACGTTCGACCGCGTGACTCTGCCGATCGGAACCGCCGCCGTCTTTCCCCGGGTGGTAATGCACGGGATAGGCGTGGGAAGCGACTCCGAATATACGCCGGCGGGCGCAGCCGGGTTCAGGCAGTGGTCAGGCAACGGCACCAACGACACGATTGGGGACCAACTTCCCCTGGCGACGGCGGCAACGCCGACGGTGGGCCCCCTGCTCACCTGCTGCTCCGCGTCTAGCTCACCGAAAGACGCCAACCTTAGGCTGAAGAGTTCACCAGACGTCTCGGCGGAAGACATGGAAGGCTTCGGCGTCGCCCTTGCCTGCCGACTGGCAAGTGTGCCGCTCGCGATCGCCAGAGGCATCTCAAATCAGGTCGGCGACCGCCGGATGGACCATTGGCAGATTCCACAAGCCCTCGACGCTGCCTGGGAACTCGTTAGCGACATCGCTGCTTGCCCAACCTGGGACGCAACACCGTGACGCCAATCCACCTGGGAATTTCGACATGCCCCAATGACACCTTTGCCTTTCATGGCATCCTGGAGCAAACAGTCGACCTCCGCGGGCTGGACTTCCGTATCGAGTTGCTTGACATTGAAAATATCAACCGGCGGCTGTTCACTGGCGACTTCGACGTGGCCAAAGCGAGCTTTCATGCCGCGCTGCTGCTAGCCGGAGAACTTGGCGTACTCCCCGTCGGCTCTGCCCTCGGTTTCGGCGTGGGGCCACTGCTCCTGGCCGCCCGCCCTGACACACATCCAGGTGTCGAGCTTCTGACGGGTGAAAAGGCAAGGCCGCCACGAGTGCTCTGCCCAGGCAAGCACACTACGGCTACCCTACTCTACAAATTATTCCACCCTGGAGAAGGCACACTCGGGCAGGTGCCCTTCTCGGAGATCATGCCGGCCCTCAGAGCCGGAAACGCGGATTTTGGCGTATGTATTCACGAGGGACGGTTCACGTGGCGGCAACAGAGACTTACCAAAATCGAGGATCTTGGTCAGGTTTGGGAGCAGGAAACCTCGAATCCACTGCCACTCGGAGGAATCCTGGCACGCCGTCGTCTCGACCGCTCCACGATCGAAAACGTGACGCGAGTACTCAGCGACTCACTTGCCTACGCGCGAGACCACCGGGACGAGACCGCGCCGACGATGCGCCGCTACGCGCAGGACCTTACCGACGAGGTTATGTTTCAACACGTCGATCTTTACGTGAACCAGTGGACAACCGACCTTGGCCACATCGGAAACGCCGCACTGGACACACTGAGTCGGAAAGCACACGAGGTCGAACTTCTCCCCCCAGGCTCGCCTGCGTTGACGCTTTTCTGACCACAGCACGACCCTCTGGTCAGCCGGCACAGTCAATCGGCTTCGCTGCCACGAACCTCGTCCACCTAGACTCACCGTCGCACTCCAAACCTATCGCAACCTTCTCCTGACAGTTGAGTTAGGATCTCGACGACTCGAAAAAGGAACACACCATGCTGGGCGTACAAGGGAAATTGCTGACCGGTTCGCTGACCGCGTTCTGCATCCTCGTCATCGCTTGCGGAGCAACACCCCAAGAAAACACGTCTCCACGGTCCGCGTCCGAACCGTTGTCCGTGGAGTCGGCCTTGCCACCAACCGACGAGACGGCGGCAAATCAACTAAACACTTCGCCACGACACGGTGAATGGGTTGACATCACCCTGCCTGGAAGCAACGTGTCCATCAGCACTTGGGTCGTCTACCCAGAGCGCTCAGACCCGGCTCCGGTTGTATTGGTCATCCACGAAATATTCGGTCTCTCCGACTGGGTTCGAGGCGTTGCGGACCAATTCGCCGCCGAGGGATTCATCGCTGTCGCCCCCGATCTGCTTTCTGGAATGGGACCTAACGGTGGCGGCACGGCTTCACTGGGGCAACGGGACAACGCGGTGGCCACGATTCGTAATCTAGCGGCCGACGAACGAGAACGGCGGCTGGATG
>DQEK01000015.1:61922-65098 GCA_003533545.1 Acidobacteriota bacterium
GCGGCTGGATGCCGTCAGGGATTACGCTCTCGGCATCCCCGCCGGCAACGGACGCGTAGGTTCGGTCGGCTTCTGTTGGGGGGGCACGGCGAGTTTCGCCTACGCGGCGTCACAACCAAACCTCGATGCGGCAGTCGTCTACTACGGTGCCTCGCCCGAGCATGCCAGCGACTACGCGCAGATCAACGCACCAGTACTCGCACACTACGGCGGCAACGACGAGCGAGTGAACGCCACCATTCCTCCAGCCGTAGAAGGAATGACCACTGAGGGGAATTCCTACGAACCGATCATTTATGCGGGCGCCGGGCACGGGTTCCTCCGCGCCCAGAACGGTCAGGAGGGTGCGAACCTCCAGGCCACGGAGAAAGCCTGGCCACGAACTCTTGAGTTTTTCAGAGAGCACCTAGAAAACTGACCGCCACGCGGCGGACCCGTCCGTCAGCGATTGACTCAGTTACCCATCGAAACGCAACGCGCCCATCGCTAACGCCACCCAGCCGGCAACGAAGCACAGCCCGCCGACCGGCGTAATGGCCCCCAACCAACGAGCATTGGTAACGGCGAGCACATAAAGACTGCCGGAAAAGACCACAATGCCTGCCACGAAGAACCACCCCGCTGAACCCGTCCAAGCGTTCGGCCAACGCGAGGTCGCCCATGCAACCGCAAGCAAACCCAGGGAGTGACTGATGTGATACCGCACTCCGATCTCATACGTCGCCAGCATCTCCGCAGTAAGCCGGCTCTGAAGCCCATGCGCACCAAAAGCTCCCAACAGCACCCCAAGGCCACACAGCAACGCTCCCGTCGCGAACCATCCTGCTGCCATAACCTCGGATCATACTCGGTGCGACTGAAAAGACGCGCGCGCTAACCAACAGACCCACGGTTCTCACCGGCCTGAGCCCGAGCAGGGGATGGATCGCTGCGTCTATAATCAGTCGTTACTGAAGCATGCTTGCTCGGAGGATGGCAAAACGGGCCGTTCTGCAGCACCAACCAATCGCTCATGGCTACCGACCGACTACATGACATCGCCGACCAGACGGTACTGGAACAGGCACTGAACAGTGATCGGGCCGTACTCTATAAGCACAGTACCCGCTGCCCCGTCTCCGACTGGGCGATCGCTGAAATACTACAGTTTGCTGGAGCCCGTCCGGAATGGCCGGTCTACGTGCTGAAAGTAATCGAGTACCGTGACCTCTCTGAACTGGTCGCGGAACGTTTCCGTGTGCAACACCAGTCCCCACAGGTCTTCGTCATCAGTGACGGCCACTGCCTCTGGCATGCGTCTCATTCCGATATCACCGAACAGTCACTATTCCGTGAAACAGCCTGACTGCAGAGTAGAATGCCGGCACCATGCTGAAGACAGCACAGTTCTACGTCGGGCAGGTCGTTCAACACACCAAATTCGACTATCGCGGCGTTGTCGTTGACGTCGATGCGAATTATTGCGGCACGGACGAGTGGTACGAACAAGTGGCGCGGTCACGACCGCCAAAAGAACAGCCCTGGTACTACGTGCTCGTCCACCGAGGCGAGCAGACCACCTACGTCGCTGAACGACATCTCGAGCCCGACGACGAGGGCGGACCGATCGACCATCCGCTGGTTAACGAACGATTCGGACAATTCCTCAATGGCCGGTACGAGTTGAAAGGCCGACTGCAGTAGCCGACGCAAGGCGTGATCCTAGGGCTACATCGACGACCAGAGTGTCGTTTTGACGGCAAAAATATTGTCGCCAGACGCGGTGAGCGATTCGAACAGGTCGCCGAACCCGACATGTGAGCCGTACGCCTCTCGGCTTGCACGATTTTGCTGCCAAACCACGAAGAGCGTGCTACCTGGGCGCCATTCCCACCGAAGCACAACGTTGCTTCGGAATGAACGAATGTTGAAGTCTCGGTTGGCCAAGGCGAAGGAACTATTGCCATCGACAACGGTATAGCTCCCATCCTCAAGACGGGTGATGGTAGTCCCGTCTTCACCGTAGACCCGAAGATCCCGCGCTCCTGGTACTAGCGTCTCTCCATAGGCCAGATAGCGACCGCTCGCGGCGAACGGCTCGGCGTACACATCAAGTGTCATATCCGGCTTGAAGGTATAACTCACCCGAAACTGCGTCGACAGCGTCGTGCGGTCCGGAAAACCGAAGACATAGCGATTACCGAACGTTTCAAGTCGTCCCCCGGGCAGAGTCGCCAGAAACTGCCGGTTGATTGGACCGCTGAACGTTGCGCGGGTCCCCCGTTCATTCCGGTAAGCCGGTCTCAGGGACAACTCGAGTGATGGGGAAGGACGCACTGAGAAGCTCGTCCCCAGCCGCCAGGTGTAGTCACCGATTTCATTGGACTGGTAGTTAGCCGAACCGTTCCAACGGGTCTGCGACCCAGACCGGTTCTGCAACGACCAACTCGCGCCCCAACCCCGTGGCACCCCCATAACCGGTCCCCCTCGGGTGAGTTGAGCATCAAAACCTCGAAAATAACGGGTTAAACTGAACCGAGTCGACCAAAAATTGCGGAAGGTCGCGTTAGCGTTAACCCCAATGTTGTACCGATTCCCGAGTGACCGGTCATAGTAGGAGTAGTGCGTGATGGTCGGTCCGAACGAATAGCCTCGGAGCAGCGTCCCCGGCACGGTTTCCCGGTAAGTGAGCGCGGCGCGCCACGTGTAATCCCCGGCAAAGTTCAAACGTCCGAAATCGCTGGGCTCAAATTCCGGCGATTCGACCATGAAACTAGCGTTCCAGATCCAATGGCGACCAGACAACTTGCGAATGCTACCGGTTACCTGACCGCCGTCAAGCGAGCGCCGAGTAGGATCCAGCAGTGGTACCGGCAGGTCGACACGCTGGAAAAGATGCGAGTTCCTCCGCTGAAAGCCAGTAATCGCTTCCGGTTCTCCATCAATGTGCGTAATACCGACGTTAAACGAAGCCTCATAGCCTTGATCGGCAAACCGGATCCGAGTGTCGGCGCCAGCCGTGACAGCGTTACGACTGAGCAAGGTCGCCAGCGGATCACCGGGCGACATTCCTCGATGAACCACAGTCAGGTGGGCCCCGACCGTTGAGCCTTGCTCGCCGACTTCTTGGATCACTCTCGCCACACCCCAGCCAGCTCTCGGCGCCACCCGGGTGCGGTCCAGGATACCCGCAGCAG
>DQEK01000222.1 GCA_003533545.1 Acidobacteriota bacterium
ATAATCGTTCGCCGCGGCGTCACCTACGACCCCGCGGACCGTCGGCTGGTCGAAATACTCCAACCGCCGCCCCACCGCGTAGGCCAACAGCTTCTCAGTCACTGTTCTCGGAAACTGTTCTGCGTCATCCAACAACAGTGCCCTGAGCCCGGCGAGGCCTTCGACCGGCGTTCCGCTGGCGGTCGTACCACTCGCGTCCACGGGTTGCCCAGCCTCGTCAATAGTACGCCATCCCCCGATAACATCGAAATTTTCCAGCGCGAACCCGAGCGGGTCGATGACCGAGTGGCAGCTGGCGCAAGTGGGACTACGCCGGTGTTGAGAGAGCCGCTCCCGAATCGTCGTCGGCACCGTCCCCGGTTCGTTCTCCAAGTTCGTGTCCACCCCCACCGGAGGCGGTGGCACCGGCAACCCGAAAATATTATCGAGCAGCCACTTGCCTCGCAGCACCGGGGACGTCCGATCGGGATACGACGTGGTCGCCAGCAACGCCCCGTGCGCGAGTAGACCACCGCGCCGTGTTGGGTCGTTGAGCTGTACTCGCCGCATCCGGCTTCCATAGATACCCGGAATCCCATAGTGACGGGCCAGCCGCTCGTTGACGTAGGTATAGCTCGCATCGAGCAGTTCGCGAACACTGCGATCCTCCCGCAGCGTACTAGCCACGAATAGTTCGGTCTCCTGTCTGAACGCCTCCAGCAAGGTTTCGTCGTACTCCGGATACTGTGTCGGGTCGACGACAACCTCCCCCACGCGACGCAGGTTCAGCCACTGTGCCGTGAAGTCGGTCACGAGCGCCTCGGTTGCACGTGGGTCGGCCAGCAGTCGCCGAGTCTGCTGCTCGAGCACGGCGGGGTCGGTGAGCTGGCCCTGCTCAGCCAGGGTGAGCAACTCGTCGTCCGGCAGGCTGCTCCAGAGAAAGAAAGAGAGTCGCGACGCGACCTCTAAATCGCTCAGGGGAAAGGCCCTGGGCGGCATCCCATCCGCTGGATCGCGCTCTACGCGCAGCAAGAAATCCGGATCAATCAGCAACCGCTCGAGCGCAAACTGAATACCATGATCGAAACTTCCACCGTCACTCCGCCCTTGGTCGAAAAAGTCGAGCAATACAGACAGATCACCGTCGGTGACCGGACGACGATAGGCACGTCTGGCGAACCGCGACAGAATGTCGTGGGCACATGGCCGTTCGTCCGTAAGGGTGTCTGGTCGGCAACTAAAGATAGCCTGCCGGCTCGGCGTCTGGGCGGTTGACCCGGGTACCTCGTAGGGACCACCCACCTCGACGGCAGCAACGGCTGCATACCCCATGTAAATCTGATCGTTCGTCAGCACGCGTCCGCGCTGCAGCGGCTGGGGTAACCGTTCTGGCTCCCAGAGCTCACGCACGAACGAAACGCCAACGGTGCGGGGACCGGCTTCAACCCGCACCCGGACCTCCAACCCGACATCGCCGGTCAGCTGCATGAACGTTTCCCAGTCAGCGTCGCCCGCGAAACCCGGCTCACCATCACCCGCGTAACTGGACGCGGCCGGAGTCCCCGGTGCGTTACCGCCCACCGTGAACCGTTCGAGGAGTTGACCGTCGAGACGAAGATCGAGCCGCTGCGGCCAACCCATGCCCATCAGGTAGGCCTGATACTGGCGTCGTAGCCGCACCCGAACGACATATTCGCCGTCGACTGGGAAATTGTAGGGAACCGCCAGCCCGCCACGTGACCCGAGCGGCAGGTCTTCGCTTTGCCGGGCATCCTGCACGACGTGTAACGGAATCTCAAAGGTCTCGAAGCCAGCCGTCGCAGGGGCGAGACCGACCGCTAAACGTGTCACTTGACGCGCCACCGAGAAATAGCGTTCGAGATGTGAGCGGGATATCGTCAGGACGTCAGCAAAATTATCAAAACTGCCGTCGGCCGTCTCGTCGCCAGGCAGCAGTTCGGTAACGTCGACCTCCAGCCCGAACAGGTCGCGTATCGCATTGCCGTATTCGGTACGGTTCAGTCGGTGGACAGCACTGCCCCGCCCAGGACGCGGGTCGGCTCTCCAAGCGCGATCAAGCGCCGCTTCCAACCGTCCCACCACAGCGTCATACACCGCAGGTTCTGGACGCGGGCGACGCGGTGGTGGCATCGAACCGGCCCGTAGCTTCGCGACGACCTTCTCCCAAAGAACCGGGTCTGCCTCGGGTCGGGTCGCATCTGCGGTGTCGAGCACGAGATCGGCGGTGCGGAGCCGCGCGTTATGACAAGCGATACAGTACTGGTCCAGCACCTGACGCAACGCTGGACCCGACGGCGTCGCCAGTTCCTGTGCTGCCGACGTCTCGACGCTGGCCGGCACGAGACAGACCCATCCGCCCACGAACAGACCCAGAGCAGCCGACACGGTCCACCCGCGCCGTCGAGCGCTCCGACGTCCGGCCTGGTCAAACAGTGACATGCGCCTCCTCGGCAGCATCACATAGGTTAAAAATGGGCACACAGGCCCGGCTCAATTGTGCCTGATCGCTACCCCGCAGGTAAAGACACACGTCCGGCCGACACAACGCTGCTGGATCGTCGGGAACGCACGGTCACTGCACCTCAACGACGGTCTTGTGAGATCATGCTCGTGTGGTTCGCCGCTGGTTCTATGCGTGTGCCGTCCTGGTGGTGTTGGCGTGCCTGGCCGCCGGAGCCGTCACCCCAAATGCTTTCTGGGCGCTAGCGGTCATCGCGCCGCTCGTGCTCCTTGGGCTGTATGACGTTGTCCAGCGACAGCACACGATCCTGCGAAACTTTCCAATACTCGGCCATGGGCGCTACCTGTTCGAACTCCTTCGACCGGAGATTCAGCAGTATTTCATCGAGTCAAACACCGATGCCTTCCCCATCGAGCGTGAGTTCCGGAACATCGTGTATCAGCGTGCGAAAGGTGAACTCGAAACCCAGCCCTTCGGCACCCAACGTGATGTCTATCGTGTCGGCTACGAATGGGCGGCACACTCACTGACGCCAACCGCCCCGTTAGAGGAGGCACCCCGCGTCACGGTCGGGGGACGAGACTGTCGGCAACCGTATTCCAGCGCGCTCCTGAACATCTCAGCAATGAGCTTCGGTGCCCTGTCCAGCCGAGCTGTGTTGGCGCTGAACGCCGGCGCCAGACAGGGAGCATTCGCACACAACACCGGTGAGGGTGGCGTTTCGCCCTACCACCTTGAGCACGGCGGTGACCTGATTTGGCAAGTCGGCACCGGCTACTTCGGCTGTCGGACGAAAGAGGGACGCTTCGACGCCGACCAATTTTCGGATGTGGCGGCCCAGGACACGGTTCGCATGATTGAACTTAAACTGTCACAGGGGGCGAAGCCAGGGCACGGGGGCGTGCTCCCGGGACAGAAAGTGTCTCGGGAGATTGCAACCATCCGCGGCGTGACGCCGGGACAGACGGTGATCTCGCCACCGGCGCACACCGAGTTCTCCACCCCGACCGGACTACTTGAGTTCGTGGCGCGGTTACGTGACCTCGCTGGTGGCAAACCGATCGGTTTCAAACTCTGTGTGGGGCATCGTGTCGAGTTCCTGGCCCTGTGCCGCGCCATGCGCGACACCGGGATCACGCCGGACTTCATCACCGTGGACGGGGGCGAAGGTGGGACCGGGGCGGCCCCTCTTGAATTCTCGAACTCTCTCGGTATGCCGGCTCGAGACGGCTGGATGCTGGTCCACAACGCGCTGACCGGGACAGGGCTACGAGACCAAGTCACGATTATCGCGTCCGGAAAAATTCTGACCGGGTTCGACATGGCTCGGGCACTGGCACTCGGCGCCGACCTGTGCGTCTCGGCCCGTGGCATGATGCTGGCCCTGGGATGCATCCAAGCACTGCGGTGCCATTCTGGCCACTGCCCGACTGGTATCACCACCCAGAACGAAGCCCTGGTCGCCGGCCTAGACCTGGAGGACAAGACCATCCGAGTTTCTCGGTATCAAGACGCCACAGTCAGGAGTCTCCTGGAACTGCTGGGGGCGATGGGACTATCTCACCCGGATCAACTGGCCCCCCGGCACATTTTCAGACGGGTCAACGATGGTCACATCCGAACGGTATCCGAGCTCCACAGATTTCTGTCGGAGGGGGAGCTACTCGCAGCTAATGGCAAGGGCCGCTGGCACGACGACTGGCGGGCCGTGGCCGGGACCACCACACAACCACGGTGACGCGAAATTCCACCGAAGCCGTTCTCGTCGAGCGCACCACACAAGGCCCCACGCCCCACGAACTACCCCTCGGATAGCGTTAGGCCGGTCAGTGCTGCCGGTGGGGCCTCACCAAGAGACTACGCGGTGTGTGTCGTCGGCCCAGCGGCGGCGGCGTCGGACTATCTGGCCGCCGCTCGCGCGTCTCCCTCAAGTACGCGAGCACCACGCAGGATGCCGCCGAACGAGTAGTTGGCCTCATGGCAAGCGTACTCGTAGGCCTTGTCCTTCGTCGCTGGCCAGACATACTCGCCGCTCCAAGGAGCCGTCCAGACAGTTGGGTCCTCGACCGTGAACCCGTAGAGCAGCGTGTCCGCGTCGATCGGCGTGAAACGCTCCACAACGTGCAGGTTTCGGGAAGCTCCACTCAGCGAGGGCGCATCCCGAAAATTCGTCGTGTCGACGACGAGTGTGTCACCCTCCCAACGCCCGACGGAATCGCCCAACCAGCTCCGAATCTCGGGAGACGCGTGCTCTTGGTTCATCCGTATGATGCGCGCGTCATGTACCATTTCCACCAGGATCATGATGGTGTCGTCGGTCTGCACAATCCGTTTGAGATTGTTGTAGAGCACCGGCAGCATCGGCGGACCGGCAGTGGAACCGAAACCCATCAGACAGCGCTCGGCGTGCGGCCTCTGTTCGGGATGATCGTAGGGGCCGGGCGCATCGAGGTCATCCTCAAGCCACCAGGCGGTACCAGTATTTGGCCGGTAGAAAGCGGCCAGGCCAGCCAGCTGTGCCTGGGCCTCTGGAGTCATTGATGGGCGCCGACCGTTCACCGGGTCGACGATGATCGACGTGCGATACTGCCCGTTAATCTGGAACCCAGACTCCCCGAAGTCCATCCAGAACGCATTGTAGCCACCAACGTTCCCAGCGGCACCGCTTGATCCATCGCCACCCACCGGCGGCGCTTCCCGCGGCGCGCCAGTTTCCTCGTTGCGTTCCGCGGGAATATTGAAGATGCGCTCCAACGACCCCGCCTCAGACGCGAACGCGGCGGCCTCCTCCTCGGTGAGAACCAGCTTGTCACCGAACTCGGTCGGACGCTGCAACGGCGTCAACGTCGCGATGTCGTAGGTACCGGACAAATCCGGGTGACCGTCGGGTCTCCGGGGAAGGTCGCCATCAGACTGCGCGAACGCAGTCGCGACAAAAACGGCCGACACCGCCAGGGTCAACAACAATGCTCGTCGTTGCATACAATCCTCCACGGAACCAAGACAACTAGCCGGGGGACGCCGCTACAAGAGAACCAGGCCCGCCGGCTAGCACAGGGATCGAGTGTAACCCGGATGGCGGACCCCGTCACCGTCGGATCGAGCAACCGCTGGGGCGACGGCGTAGACCGCAGACGCCGAAACGTCCGGAAGCTGCCCCATTGCGGCGGCGCGGCGTGACTGGCACCACGGACGCGAGGCGCTCCTGATTGTCCGGTCTAGTGGTGCGGCGAACCGCTCGCTGGACCGATTTCAGTGTGGTCGAAGTCTCCGTGGATATACTGGGTCGCCTTTTGCGATAAGCTGTACTTTGGGTCGTGTCGCATCCGAGGGAAGGTGGAGGGACCATGACGAGAATCAGACTACGTATGTTCGCTGCGACGCTAGCACTCGTGCTGATCGCCGCCGTGACCGTCGCGGCCCACATGGCCTATTCGAAGAGCGTACCCGGTAAAGATGCCGCACTCGCTGAGTCACCTGCTCAGTTGCGGGTGTGGTTCACCCAGGACCCGGAACCCGCGTTGAGCCAGCTGTCCCTAGACGGTCCCAACGGTGAAGTCGCGATCGGGAAAACGACGGTCTCCGAGGAGAGGTCAGTGGTGGCCGAGGTGCCATCGACACTTGGGCCTGGCTCTTACACCGTCAAATGGCGTTCCGCGGGCGACGACGGTCACGTACAGCGAGGGGATTTCGCGTTTACGATCCGGGCAGCAGACTAACGAGCGATTCGCCTCGCAGCAGTCGAGGCGCCATAGGTACGCGGGCCGTCAACTCACCCCGCGTTGGTTTTTCCTGGACCGCGCTCTGAAACCGGCTCTCGGCTTCTCCGGTGACGAGTAACGTTCAGAGACGCTGAGCGGTGCGACCAGGGCATTCGGTCGCGCGCTACGCAAGGCCCACCAAATATTTCCGATTTAGGGAGCGATCTAACGGTTTCGCTGGACGGTGAATGTGACAGTTCCTGTCCGCTCGTCGCCATCGGCAGCAACTGCGGCCCAAGTCATCGTCCATTCTCCGTTGGGCATCGGACCCGTCACCCGACCCATCAAGTCGTTCTCACCCATGGTGTGCAGGCCCTCAATTTTGGCCCGGTTCCCGGGACCCGAAATCGTGAGCGTGCTCTTCGCCACCTCGGGTGACTTGTCAAACCAAACGCGCACAGTCCGAACCGGTCCGTCAAGAGCGGCGCCATCTTCGGGAGTGCTCCCCCTAAGCTCTATCTGAGCCTCAACCGCATCAACTGGGCCGATGCTAACAAGGCCCGCCAGCAACACCGCAGCGAAAACGCGTATACCGCACAACCTCATGACTGACACCTTTCGAGGATCGAAAGTAATGGTCACAGCTAACCTTCCCGCATGTACGGGTAGCGATAGTCACGCGCCGGCGCGAACGTCTCCTTGGTTGTACGGGTGCTGACCCAGCGCAGCAAATTAAGAGAGCTACCCGCCTTGTCGTTAGTACCCGAGGCCCGCGACCCGCCGAAGGGCTGCTGCCCGACGACGGCACCGGTCGGTTTGTCGTTGATGTAGAAATTACCGGCCGCGTGACGCAGCGTATGCGAAGCCGCGTCAATGGCCGCTCGGTCCCGGCCGAAAATGGCGCCGGTCAACGCATACGGCGACGTACGGTCACACAACTCAAGCGTCTCCTGATACGCACTGTCCTTGTAGACATAGACAGTCAGCACGGGACCGAAAAGCTCGGTTTCCATCGTCACGTAGTGTGGGTCGAGCGCCTGGATGATCGTCGGCGCAATGAAGTAGCCCGTACTGTCGTCGCAGCTACCACCACAGATCACCTCGGCGTCACTGTCGCTGCGTGCCTGCTCGATGTACCCCTTCAGCTTGTCGAATGTAGTTTTATCAATCACCGCCCCCATGAAGTTCGTGAAATCGGTGACATCGCCGTAGGCGATTGCCTCAACCTCACTCACGAGGCGATCGCGAAGGCCGGTCCACAGGCTCTCCGGAATATAGGCTCGACTCGCGGCGCTACACTTCTGTCCCTGGTACTCGAACGCCCCCCGAATCAGATTGGCCGCCAACTCATCGGGGTCGGCGGAGGCATGGGCGAACACGAAGTCCTTCCCTCCGGTTTCACCAACAATCCGGGGATAACTCGTGTAGCCCGCGATGTTGGCACCCACCGCGCGCCACATGCCTTGGAACACCTCAGTGCTCCCAGTGAAATGCACGCCCCCCAGGTGAGGGTGGGCCATCGCTGGCTCACCAATCTGGCTCCCATTACCCGGCACCAGATTGATGACGCCGGGCGGAAGCCCCGCTTCCTCGAACAGTCGCATCAGCCAGAAGGCGGAAAAGACAGACGTGGACGCCGGTTTCCAGACCACCGTGTTCCCCATGAGCGCAGGACTCGTCGGCAAATTGCCCGCAATCGAGGTGAAGTTGAATGGGGTCACGGCGAAAATGAACCCCTCGAGTGCCCGGTATTCGACGAAATTCCACATCCCAGCCGCGCTCTCGGGCTGCTGCGCGTAAATGTCAGGCAGATACGAGGCATTGAAACGCCAGAAATCGATCAGCTCGCAGGCCGCGTCGATTTCGGCCTGAAACACCGTCTTACTCTGGTTCAGCATCGTGGCAGCGTTCAGCACCGGACGATACCGCCCCGCCAGCAACTCGGCCGCCCTCAGAAAAATCGCGGCACGCGACTCCCACGGCATCGCACTCCAGTCGGCCCGCGCCGCGTCGGCCGCCGCGATCGCCTGGTTCACGGTGTCCGCGTTGCCTCGGTGGTAGGTGGCCAGCTGCTTCCGGTGATCGTGCGGCAGGATGCAGTTACCCAAGTCACCGGTCGTGACGTCTCGACCGCCGATGATCAGTGGTATTTCAGTATGCTCATTGGCGAAGGCTGCCAGCTGCGTTTTGAGTGTGGCCTTCTCCGGAGACCCCGGCAAATACCCCAGGATCGGTTCGTTACGGGCCGTCGGGACAGTAACACGGGCGTTGTTCATCGGGCTGCTCCTCGCCGTTTGCCATTGCGGGTCATTGGCAGTGAACCGTCAAAGGGTCCATTGTCCCACAAGGGTAAACATAGCGCCGAACCCAGCTGTCCCCAGTGACGGTAAACGCGAAGGGACCTGGCACATCACCGCCCACGGGGGTTGCAGCTTCACCGGCACCAGACCGCACCTGCCTCCCAAAAGGAGCAGCCCATCCACCCGTGGTCGAGAACGGGCCGCCCCACGGCATGTTCGACGATGCCACGACTGATTCTGGCAATGACCATCGGGCTCGGCCTAAGTTGACCGGTTGAAATAGGGCGATATAGACTGGACATTAGAAACTGAGACTGAGTCTCACTTTGTCTGTCCGCGCGGTGGATCGTCTCTCCACCGATGCGAGGAGCGCACTCCTCCGTGCATCAGGGCCTCCAAACCCTCGACCAGCTTCCCATCGGCGCCACCGCGGTCGTCCATCACGTCGGCTGCGACCGACCTGTGGCTCGCCGACTGATGGAAATGGGCCTCCTGCCAGGCACCCGAGTTGAAACGGTACGCCGGGCGCCGCTGGGTGACCCACTGAAAATCCGGCTGCGGGGGTATCTCCTGTCGCTGCGGTTGGCTGAGGCGGCGAAGATCCAGCTTGTCCCGGAGGCTCGAGTCGACCTCGTCGACGAGGCGGGCATCGACACGCGTTTTCACTTTGCCGCCCACGACTTGCTCTCCGAAACACCAGCCAGCCGAGTGCCAACAGTACTCGTGGCGGGCAACGCCAACTCCGGTAAGACCACCATCTTCAACGCCTTGACGGGCGCTCGCGCCCAGGTCAGCAACTACCCTGGCGTGACTGTGACGCGTTCATCCCGCCGGGTTCCGCTCTCGAACGGGTCGTTGGTCGAGATCGTGGATCTGCCTGGCACCTACTCGCTTAGTGCGAACTCGCCTGACGAGCAGGTGGCCGTTGACGAGGTACTGGGGCGACGTGCCGCCGTTCCGGACGCGGTCATCGTCGTGGTCGACGCTGGGGCGATGGAACGCGGCCTCTATCTGGTCCTGCAGATCGCCGAGACCGGGGTTCCCGTCATTGTCGCGCTCAACATGCTCGACGAAGCCAGCGCCGGCGGGATCGATTTCGATCCGCATCGGCTAAGCGACTGGCTCGGGGCCGCGGTGGTACCAACAGTGGCGTCTCGCGGCGAAGGTCTCGACGAACTCCGTAATGCCATCAGCGTCACCACCGGTTTGGCCCCACGGGCGGACTCCGCTTGGACCGGCCTGCCGTCCCGAGTCGAGACCGAGGTCGCAACGGTCACCCACGCACTCGCCGAAGCCAACTTCGGTCACAGCCCCGCTGCACGACGTTCGTGGGCGCTGTGGTCGCTGCTCTCTCTTGAGGCCGCTGACGGCGACGCGAACGAGAGCGGCGCCACGGGACTCCCGAACACCGTGCACCAAACCGTCCGGACCATCCAAGCGGACGCGACCGAGGCCCAGCGGAACCTCGACCGCGAGATCATTGGTGCGCGCTACCGCTGGATTGAAACGGTAGCATCGGACGTCCAAACCCAAGCGCGTGAGGACACGCGGAAATGGACGGACCGTATCGACGGAGTCCTGACACACCGGGTCTACGGGCTTGCGGTATTCGCCGTGGTGATGGCTGTCCTCTTCGAGGCGCTGTTCACCTGGTCCGAACCATTCATCGGCGCCATTGAAAGCGCGACCGGATCCCTGCAGAGGGTGGTTGCCACCACTCTGCCGCCGGGGGTCCTGAACGACCTGTTAATCGACGGCGTCATCGCGGGAGTTGGTAACGTCGTCGTGTTCGTACCGCAGATCGCGATGCTGTTCTTCTTCATCGCGCTGCTGGAAGACCTGGGCTATCTCGCCCGGGTGGCATTCGTCATCGATCGACTCATGGGTCGGGTGGGCCTGAACGGCAAAGCGTTCGTGCCAATGCTGTCGGGGTTCGCGTGCGCCATTCCGGCAGTCATGGCCACCCGCACCATCGAAAGCCGACGTGACCGCCTGATCACGATGCTCACACTACCGATGGTCTCCTGCAGCGCGAGACTCCCGGTCTACGCCTTGGTCACGGCGGTCGTCTTCGCGGGCGACGCACGCGTATTCGGCATCCTCAGCGTTGGCGCAGTGGTTCTGTTCGCCATGTACGCGCTCTCGGTGGTGGCAACACTGAGCGCCGCCGCCGTGCTGCGGCGCACGGTGCTGGCGGGCCCCCGACTCCCCTTGTTGCTCGAGTTGCCCCCTTACCGTATACCGGTGTGGCGCAGCGTACTCCTCGTTACCTGGCGGCGGGTTCGCAAGTTCCTCGAAGATGCCGGCACGGTCATCCTCACGATGACCATCATCCTCTGGGCGCTCCTCTCGTTCCCGCACAGCGCGGCGATTGACGCCCAGCATGAAAACGCGCGGGCCGAGGTAATGGCCACGACCCCCCCCGCGGCCCAAGACGAGGCCTTGACCGAACTCGAGGGGCAGCTCGCCGGTGACCAGCTCCGCTACAGCGTCGGAGGACGCGTCGGCCGGTTGATCGAACCGGTGCTCGAACCCTTGGGATTCGACTGGCGGATCGGCGTCGGGATTCTCGGTGCCTTCGCCGCCCGCGAAGTGTTTGTCTCGACCCTCGGCATCGTGTTCGGCATCGAGGAGGCGGACGAGGAAAGCGTCAGTCTCCGTGCTTCGCTCCAGAATGCGCAACGTGCCGATGGATCGCCACTAATGACTCCCCTGAGCGGAGTGTCTTTGATGGTGTTCTTCGTACTGGCGTGTCAGTGTATGAGCACGTTGGTCGTCGTGCGAAAAGAGGCGGGCGGCTGGGGCTGGCCGACGTTCATGTTCGGATACATGTCGGCGCTGGCCTACGTCGCCTCCCTTGCCATCTATCAAGTCGGGTCGATCTTCGGGTTGGGAGTGTAGTATCACCACCGAGGAAGGAACATCGATGACCTGGCAGGAACCCGTTGCAGCGATCATCATCGGACTGGCGGTGGTCTCCCTGGTCCGGCACCTCCGAGGACTGTTCGGCAACGCAGGACCGGATGCAGAAGCGTCCTGCCACGGGTGTGACGACTGCGCGACCGAGACAACCGCAACGCCACCGTCCCCACAAATCCAGACCCCCTCCCCGCCACAGAGCAACCGCATCCACTAAGGGCCGCGACCAGCGAGAACCGCCCGGTGGTCCAGACCCTCAATCCCGGCTGTTCAGTTTCATCAGCAACCGCAGGATCGAAAGATACAGCCACACCAACGTCACGAGCAGGCCAAACGCCCCATACCACTCCATGTACTTCGGGGCACCGTGTTCGGCGCCCTGCTCAATGAAATCGAAATCGAGGACCAGATTGAGCGACGCAATAACGACAACAAACAAGCTGAAAAGGATGCCGAATGTCCCACTGGAGTGAATCAGTGGCACGCTCATACCGAAGAAGCCAAGCACGAAGCTCAACAGATAGACCACACCAATTCCGGCGGTCGCGGCAAACACCCCGAGCTTGAAATTCTCTGTGGCTCGAATGATGCCACTTTGATACGCAAACAGAAGCGACCCGAGTACACCGAAGGTCAAGAAAACGGCCTGCGCTGCGATCCCGGGGTACAGCTGCTCAACCTGATACGAAATGGCCCCCAGCGCGACGCCTTCGAGTGCCGCGTAGGCCGGTGTTGTGTAGGGCGCCCAAATCGGTTTAAAAACGGTCGCCATGGCCATAACAAAACCACCGATGACACCGCCCCAGAGCCACCACATCGGCAGGTCACCCTGGGTCGCGCGTCCCCAGGCATAGATCGCCGCGATGAACAGCACCACCAGCGACATGGCGGTCTTGTTGACCGTGCCTCCCACGGTCATCGCCTCGCCGCCCACGCCCGGCATCCCGGGCGCGCGGGTGAACGTCTCAGCCGTGAGGGCGGGGTTTCCAGACCGCATGGAGAGATGACCCGCACCAACGCCACCGACGCTGCCACCAAACCCGCCCATACCCGATCGCCTCATCTACCCACCTCCGTATTGGTCGGTCTCAACAATTGTCTGTCCCTGCATAATAGAGGACAGTAACTAGACCGGTAACAGACTCACTCTACAGAGACACGCACGAGCCGGCAACTCCCATTTCCCAGCATGGACGCATCCTCGCACCCGGAACTCACCGTAGCACTGGCACTAGCCGCCGGCATTGTGGCGCAGTCCGTGTCACGGCTGCTCCGCCTGCCAGGCATCGTGCTACTGCTGGCCTGCGGGGCTGTGCTCGGTCCTGAAGTCCTCGGTTGGATTCAACCACAGGCGCTGGGTGACGGGCTGTTCGGTATCGTCGATTTCGGGGTGGCCATCATCCTGTTCGAAGGCGGGCTTAATCTCGAGTGGTCTCGGCTAAAACGACAGGAAGCGGCAATCCGCCGGCTGATCACGTGGGGCTCGTTGGTTACGCTTGTTGGCGCGGCGGCGCTGACGATCGTGCTACTTGGCTGGCAATGGGACCTCGCCATCCTATTCGGTGCGCTGGTCATCGTCACTGGTCCGACGGTCATCCAACCGCTGCTCCGGACGATGCGCCTGCGCCCACGGGTAAAAACCATCCTTGAAGCTGAGGGGGTGCTGATCGACCCGGTCGGCGCGCTCTTGGCCGGTTTTCTGTTGCACGTGATCACGGCTCCGCAGATCACGACCTTGGCGTCGCAGACGACCGGCGCAGCCATCAGTGTCGGATTCGGGCTCGCGGCCGGACTGGCCGCCGGATTCCTACTGGCAGGGGCGCTTCGCTACCGTCTGCTCGTGGCACACACGTACGAGAATGTCTTCACGCTCGCCAGTGTCGTCCTACTCTTCGAGGGATGTAACGCCTTGGCCGAACCCAGCGGGCTCGTCGCCGTGACCGTGGCCGGGGTCGTCATGGGCAATCTCGAAACTCGTGTCGGACGTGACCTACGCGAATTCAAAGATCAGCTGACGGTGCTCCTCGTCGGGATGCTGTTCGTCTTGCTAGCCGCTGATGTAGCGCTCGACGACGTCCGCGCGCTCGGTGCCGGTGGACTCGGAGTCGTTGCTGGCCTGATCCTGATCGTGAGGCCGCTCGGAGTGTGGGTCTCCACCCGAGGCCTAAAGCTCACCACCTCGGAGCGCCTCTTCATGGGGGCCGTCGCTCCACGCGGGATCGTAGCCGCGGCGATTGCCTCTATCACCGCCGCCACGCTGGAGGCCCAGGGTCTCGCCGGAAGCGCTCCCCTGCAGGCGCTCGTCTTCTCGACCATCGCCGGTACCGTCGTGTTGTCTGGCATTCTGGCCTACCCCTTGGCGTGGGGGCTCGGTCTACAGCTACCAGAGCGAAACCGGGTGGTCATTTTCGGTGCGCGTGGTCTCGCTCTCCCACTCGCCGACGCCCTCCGCGATGGCGGCGTCACGGTACTCTTCATCGAGTCCGATCCGAAGCGCTCGCACGTGGCAGAACAAGCCGGACATACCGTGATCTTCGGCGACCCGCTCGACGAACGAACCCTCCAGCGCGCACGCATGGATCTGGTGGGCACGGTGATCGGACTCACGTTCAATGAACATGTCGACAGTCTGTTCGTGCGGGAAGCACGTGAGGCCTACGGGGTCAGCCGCGGCTACGTCGCGGTCGAGTCGTTCGACCCTCACACGCAGCCGCTCATACAACGCTCCGGGCTACACGTGCTGTTCGATGGCCCGCACGACCAAGCCCAGTGGGACGTCCGTTGGCGCCATGGTGACGTCGATATCGAATCCTTCGAGTATCGGCTCCGTGTCGAACCCGGAGAGGTCGTAACTACCACCGAACCTCCCGTCGAAGACCCCGAGGCGACCACGCAAGAACTCTATGTTGTGTTAACCAGCCTCCGCGGTAAACACCTGGAACCCTTTCGGGCTGGGGCAAATCCGCGACAGGGAGACGTCGCATTCGTCGCCCTCTACCAGCCCAGCCGTACTGCGGCTATTGAGCAGCTCGCGCAAGCGGGCTGGTACCCACGAAAACGAAACGCCGAGGACGTGCCGTCGGACCACTAACGGAACCGGGCGCGCTATAATCCCGTTCGCTCCCGTACGAATCCCCAGCACCCGGTCGCTGCATACAGCCAGCGCTCGGGTATCGAG
>DQEK01000243.1 GCA_003533545.1 Acidobacteriota bacterium
AAGTAACGAATCCACAATACGAGGTCGTAGACCCCAGTAAGGAAACGGACGGTTCACACACCGACCGCATCGTGCCAATCTACGAACGGGTCGGGTCACTCACGTCGAAGCGACTGCGGGGGCTCGTACTCCACGTGCTGCAGCAGCTGCCGGAGGAACTCAACGACCCCTTACCGGAACCACTGCGTCGACGACACAACCTACCGAGCCGACGTGATGCATTTTGGGGCGCCCACTTTCCGGCTGGTGACACTCCGCTGCATGCGCTGAACGCGTTTCGAGCACCCGCGCAAGTCCGACTGATCTACGAAGAACTGTTCTTGTTTCAATTGGGGCTTGCCTTTCGGCGACAGGCCCGCGCCGAGCAACAGAAACCTCGAGTGGTGCGAATCGACGACAGAGTGCGTAAGTCCGCGTTGACGGTTCTGCCGTTCCGTTTGACAGCGGGTCAAAGATCGGCACTGCGGGCAATTGTTGGAGACATGTCTGGCCCCAAACCAATGCACCGCCTACTACAGGGTGACGTAGGTTGCGGAAAAACCATCGTTGCACTGCTCGCGGCTTTGGTAGCGATGGAAAACGAATTGCAGGTGGCGCTGATGGCGCCGACCGAATTGTTGGCAGAGCAGCATTACTTGTCGATTCGCACTCTCCTCGCTTCCTCCCGTTTTCAGACCGTGCTCCTGACTGGAAGCACAGCGACCGGACCCAGACGCGAAACCACTAGAGCCCTCGCGTGCGGGAAGGCGAACTTAGTGGTGGGCACACACGCTTTGGTCCAGCAGGGGGTACGCTTTCGAAAGCTTGGGCTCGTAGTCATTGACGAGCAGCACCGCTTCGGAGTACTTGAACGGGCCACGCTTCAAGACAAGGGGCGGCAGCCTGACGTGCTGGTCATGACGGCAACCCCAATACCAAGGACACTTGCTTTGACTAGTTACGGCGACCTTGATGTTTCGTTTATTCGGGACCTCCCACCGCAACGCCGTCCGATCAGAACGACCGTCTTGCCTGACTCTCGCCGGAACAACGCTTACCATTTCGTTGAAAAGGCTCTCTCTGAGGGTCGACAAGCCTACGTGGTGTATCCGCTAGTCACGGAATCCGAAAAGAGTGATCTGAGGGCCGCGACAGCGATGTTTGAGTCCCTCAGAACAATGTTCCCGGATCACTCCGTGGGGTTGCTGCACGGTCGGATGAAGTCTGATCAACGCGACGAGGTAATGAAACGGTTTACCATCGGTGATGTTCAGCTTCTGGTAGCAACGACAGTCGTAGAAGTCGGGGTCGATGTGCCCAACGCCACGGTCATGGTGGTGGAACATGCAGAACGATTTGGGTTGGCCCAACTGCACCAGTTAAGGGGGCGTGTAGGACGAGGACCCAACCAATCGCATTGCTGGCTACTCCATGACGACGAAATGACCGAAATGGCCCGGGCCCGTCTGGACGCGTTGGCGCAGTCAACAGACGGATTCCACATTGCCGAGCAGGACCTATTGCTGCGAGGTCCTGGTGAAATGCTTGGAACGCGCCAGTCGGGTCTGCCGACGCTCCGAGTTGCAAATCTCATGCGCGATCGCAACTTGATGGAGAAGGCGCTTCGAGATGCCCAAGCGGCGCTCCAAGAAGGAATTGTGTCAAAGACCGTGCTGGCGGAGCTCAACGAAGCATGGACAGCGCGTTTCGGTCTAGCTAGCGTCGGGTGAGAAGGAGCGAGGATGCGTGTCATTGGCGGGAGCCTCAAGGGCCGTCGGCTGTTTTCACCTCGTTGGGAGGGACTGAGACCGACGTCGGATCGGCTCCGTGAGACGCTCTTCGACGTTGTCGGCAGCCGAATAGAGGGCTTGAGGGTACTCGATGGGTGCGCGGGCACGGGAGCCCTCGGGATTGAGGCATTGAGCAGGGGCGCCGACCATGCGGTGTTCATGGAGCGGGATGCGCGCGCGGTGGCCCTGATCAAGCGGAACCTAGAGCACTGTTCGCTGAACCCACGAAGCACCGTGCGACGGGCAACACTTCCCCAGGCGCTACGTCGGCCCGTCGCGGGACCGTTCGACTTCATTTTGCTTGACCCGCCCTATGGCGCATCGGACATCGGTGCGATACTGACAGCGGCAGGCACTGCATTGGCGGCGGATGGCATCCTCGTCATTGAGCGAGCGCGCGGATGCGCGTTGCCAGACGTAGACGGCTTGAAATCACAACGCGAAGTAAGGGCGGGCAACGGCGTGATCGAGTTCTATAGCGCTGTGGACGTATGTGTCCCAGCGACGGAGTAAGAGACATGGCAAGTAGGGTTGATAGGGTTGCTGTCTATCCAGGAACGTTCGATCCGCTAACCAACGGTCACGTCGACATCATCCGACGCGGCTCCGCTTTGTTCGATCGGATCGTGGTGGCGATCCTTGTCAATCCCGAGAAATCTCCACTGTTCACAGTCGAAGAGCGAGTCGAAATGACCAGGGCGGTCTTCAAAACCCAACCAGGCGTCGAAGTAGACACATTCCAAGGGTTACTGGTGGACTACGCGAAAAAACAAGAAGCCGATGTGATCGTAAGAGGTCTGCGAGCCATCTCTGATTTCGAGTACGAGATGGAGATGGCACTTATGAACAGACGGCTCAGTCCCACAATCGAGACCGTGTTGATGATGCCGGCTGAATCTTACACCTATCTCAGTTCTCGCCTTGTTAAGGAGATCTTCGCCTTGGGTGGGTCCATTCGCGGTCTCGTTCCGGACGTGGTGGAAGCTTGTCTCGAAAAGAAGGCCAGCGGGGATAAGCACCACTATGCGTAAACCGCTGCCCTTGGCGGAAAGGCTTGAACGGGTGTCTGCTTCGCAGACCCAGGAAGTAATCTTGGCCGTCGAGGCCCTCAGACGCGAAGGGGTGGATGTCATCGACTTGGGCGCCGGAGAGCCAGATTTTCCAACACCGGCACACATCCGCGCGGCCGCGGTGGAAGCTATCGAGGCTGGTCACACCAAGTACACGGCTGGACCTGGGATCTTGGCGCTCCGTGAAGCAATTGCAAGACACTACACCAGCGGCTACGGAGTCCCGTTCGATCCGGCGGAGATAGTGGTAACTTCCGGCGGAAAACAAGCACTCTTCAACGTCGCGGTGGCGCTGTTCGGGCCTGGCGATGAAGTAATTACACACACTCCAGGCTGGCCCTCGATCGTAGAGCAAATCCATTTAGCAGGTGCGGACGCGGTCTTGGTCCGCACATCATACGAAGAGGGTTTCGACGTCCGAGCCGATGCGATACTCGAGGCGGTAACCCCACGCACCCGTGGCATTGTGCTCAACAGCCCCGGAAACCCAACCGGCGCTGTGATTTCAGAGACCGAGCTTGCCGAACTGTGCCGGGCCATCGCGGGGCGGGATATCCGAATCATTCTCGACCTTTGCTACGAGCAGTTAATCCATGACAGGGCCTCGCATAACTTACCTGCTGTCCTCAATGACAATGCACCAGGGCAAGGCGTGCTAGTCGGATCAGCG
>DQEK01000041.1 GCA_003533545.1 Acidobacteriota bacterium
TCTAGATCGGGGGAGCGACTTGTGAGGCTAAGACCTGCGGTTCTGGCGGCGACAGAGTAGCCGAAACGGTGTGTGCCGCCGCCGCAGAAATTAGCCCGCCCAGCTGTAGGGGTTGGAGAAGCCGCTCAGGTTCTCGCCACCGAATTCGATGCCCATCGCCGAGACTTTCGAACTCTCGACCGGGGCGAGGCCCAGGGTGGGTCCGGCCGGATGGACCAGGATGCCGCAGAGTTGAACGACCTCGCCAGCCTCGTTGATTTCGGGGCGTCCGGTGAAGGAGGTGGAGTCACCAACGGTCACGGTGTGGGCTCCGTTGTCGGTGGTGATGGAAATCGGATGGCGCTCGACGCCGATGAAGTTTCCGAGCAGCGGTCCAAGTGCTGCCGGCGGGCCACCAAGCGCACCGCTCATCACCGAGGTGAGGGCCTCGGCTTGGGCGTCGCTGCCGCCGGAGTCGATGATCAGGCCGACGTTCCAGTTACCCTCTGACATCAGAGGTGGGCTGTCGATCATCATCACCATCGAGCATCCGGACACGTCGGTGCCGTCGATCTCGCCTGACGCGACGGTAAACACCAGGGCAGCGTTGCAAAAATCGTTCGTCGCCGGTGTCGTCATGTTCGACCAAGTGCACGGGCAGATCGCCGCGCATGAGCAGTTCTCATACAACGTGCCTTCAAGATTCCACGCCATTATTAAAGTCCTTACGGTAGTCGATGCAATTGCCGAATGATGCCACCGCTGGTACGAAGGATCAAGCGGTCATACGAGTTTTGTGGAAGCGTATGGGGTGCCATTCAGTTTGGTTGGCACCACAGCTGTTTCGTTTGCAGTAATTCATTTCGCTTGGACAGACCCAGCCAGGGCAGCCGGCGCGCGATTGGAAGAAGCGGCGGCCGCAAAGAAGTCGGGCGGCTGATGACGCAACTTCCCTAGCAACTCGCGTGTGAGCGGAACGCCCGCACCCGCGTGAGCCGTAATCCCCCGCGTTGAACCCCTGCTAGCCAACGGTAGGATCGGCATCCAGGCTCGCACCTTGGTCGGTGGAGGACGAAGATGACTGGTTGCCAAGCGCGCTGCATCGCTGTCGTTGTCACTGGTTGTACCACCCTGAGTGCGCCGGGGTATGCGCAGATTTCGACTCGTGGCACGGGTGTTTCGGAACCCGAGCCAGTGTCACAAACAGTGCGGTTAGTGGTCGAGGTGACGCGCGAAGCGGGGAAGTCCGCCGGTCATCCCTGGCTGGCCCGCGGAGCGGGGAGGCAAGGCAACCCCTCAGGCCGGGGCTTGTGCTCTGCGTGCGGTGTGTTGGCTGGTGCTGGCTTAGGGCTTGCCGCGCACGAGGGTGGTCATCTGGTTGCGAATTGGATGTTAGGTACAGATGTGTATGTGAAGAAAGTTGAGGGGGGCGGATTACCGTTCTTCGCCATCGCCCATCGTGACGAGTTATCCAGACGCCGCGAGTTCATTGTGTCGTCGGCTGGTTTGTGGGCTCAGGCTGCCACCGCGGAATGGCTCCTAACGCGCACGCCACGGCTACGGAGCAAACGGGCAGCGTTGAGTAAAGGGTTACTCGCGTTTCACGTGGCAACATCCGTACTCTACGGCGCGGCTGGCCTTGGAGCCTTCGGACCGCCGGAACGAGACACTCGCGGTATGGCGGTGGCGATGGGTGGGAGTGAGCGCTTGGTTGGTGCCGTATTACTGACGCCTGGAATTCTTGACGCCTACCGCTATTTTTATCCTTCGGCGACGTGGGCGCGATGGGTTTCGCGGTTGTCCAAGATGGCGATGCTGATTCCACTTCTGCGGTAACGACGTCGCTTCAAAAGGGGAACGGTCGGACCGGCTCGTACTTGTCCCGAGTGGCGGATCTGGATAGGCTATCCCCTTCCGAGAGGGGACACATGGCTCAGGTCTCGATTACGGTCAATGGGGAGCAGCGGAGTGCGGACGTCGACCCGCGGATGCTCCTCGTCCACTTTTTGCGCGAGCAGCTCAACCTCACCGGCACCCACGTCGGGTGCGACACGAGTCAGTGCGGCGCTTGCACTGTGCTTGTGGACGGGCGCAGTGCCAAGTCCTGCACGATCTTCGCCGTACAGGCCCACGGGTCCGAGGTGACGACGATCGAAGGGCTTGCGGACGGCGATCAACTGCACCCGTTGCAGAATGGGTTCTGGGAGGAACATGGACTGCAGTGCGGTTATTGCACGCCCGGCATGATCATGTCGGCGGTCAACCTGTTGAAAGACAACCCGTCGCCGACCGAGCGAGAGATTCGGGAGGGGCTTGACGGCAACCTATGTCGCTGTACCGGTTACCAGCACATTGTCAACGCGGTGCAGCACGCCGCCGATAAGGGGTAGGTCATGGCTGCGTCTCCAGTACTTCCGAAACTGGTCGGGCAACGCGTCAAGCGACGTGAAGACCCGCGGTTGATCCAGGGCCTCGGTACCTACGTTGACGACATAAAGATCGTTGACATGCAGCACGTGGCGTTTAAACGCAGCGACGTGGCGCATGGACGTATCCGATCGCTCGACACCAGTGCCGCCGAGAGCATGCCAGGTGTTAAGGCCGTGCTCTCTGGCGCGCAGATTGCGGAGTTCGTCGGGCCGATGCCGATCGGCACCCCGTTTCCTTCGCCCGATCATCACGCAGTGGCGGTTGATGCCGTGCGTTACGTAGGTGAAGCGGTGGCGGTGGTCGTTGCTACCGATCGCTATGTTGCCCGTGATGCCGCTGACGCCATCGTGGTTGATTATGAGGTGCTGCCAGCGGTGGTCGATGTTGAGCAGGCGATGACCGGGCAACCAGCCCAGGTCCACGCTGATTTTGAGAATAATCTCGCGGTGGCACTGGTACCGAGTGGTACCGGCGTGTCTGCAGACCTGAAAACGATTGACGACTCGGCGATCGACAAGGCGTTTGCCGACGCGGAAGTCGTGGTGTCGCAGCGGATGTTGAACCAGCGCCTGGCGCCCACCGCGATGGAGCCGCGTGGTGTCGTTGCGCATTACGAGCCGGGAAAAGACACGATGACTATCTGGTCATCGACGCAGAATCCCCACATTCTTCGTTCGTTCATTGCCGCCATGAACGGGATGGGCCAGGACCAGGTTCGGGCTATCGCGCCCGAGGTTGGTGGTGGCTTCGGTGCCAAGATCAACATTTATGCCGAGGAATACGTGGTGGCCGGGCTGTCGAAACGGTTCGGGTTGCCGCTGAAGTGGACCGAAGACCGGTCAGAGGCTTTTCTTGCCACGACACACGGGCGGGACATTCTTGGGTACATTGACATCGCTGCCACGCGTGACGGCAAGGTGCTGGGGATGAAGCTGAGGCTTATTGCTGACATCGGTGCCTACAACATGCTGCTCACGGCCGCCATCCCGACATTGACGATGATGATGGCGAACGCGACCTACGACATCCCGGCGATTCGCACGACCCTGACCGAAGTCTTCACCAACAAGACGCCGACTGACGCTTATCGCGGTGCAGGTCGGCCCGAGGCGACCTACTTCGTTGAGCGGGGTATGGACATGTTGGCTCGTGAGCTCGGGATGGACCCGGCCGAGCTTCGGCGCAAGAACTTCATCCAGCCGGACCAGTTCCCCTATGCCACGCAGATGGGTGCTGTCTACGATTCTGGCGACTACGGCAAGGCCTTGGACCGAGCCCTTGAGAACGCGAGCTGGGACGAGTTGAAACAGCAACGCGATGCCGCCCAGGCTGAGGGACGGCTCGTGGGGTTGGGGCTTGCCATGTATGTCGAGGTGTGCGGGCTCGGGCCGTCAAGTTCCTTGCCGACGGGCGGCTGGGAGCATTCCCAGGTTACGGTTGAGCGTGACGGTCGAATCAGCGCAACGACCGGCGCATCGCCTCACGGGCAAGGGAACGAGACAACGTTCGGTCAGATGCTGGCGGACCAGTTCGGGGTGCCGCTCGAACACATCACGATCCACCACGGCGACACCGGCGTGGTGAAGCAGGGCATCGGCACGTTCGGAAGCCGGTCTCAGGCGGTTGGCGGCACCGCGATCCATCTGGCTGGCGCCAAGGTCAAGGAGAAGATGGCCAAGTACGCGGCTGCACTCATTGAGGCGAACGAAGACGACTTGGTCTTTGAAGATGGCCGTATCTCGGTGAAGGGGGCACCCGATTCCGGGAAGACGTTCGCCGAGATTGCGGCCTACGCGTATGTGCCGGTGCCGTTACCGGAAGGGCTCACTCCGGGGTTGAGCGAAGAGGCGTTTTTCGAACCGGCAAACAACACATACCCGTTCGGGTGTCACATTGCACTAATGGAGATCGATCGCGAAACCGGTGAGCCCACATTGCTTAGGCTCGTCGCGGTCGACGATGCCGGCAATTTGATCAATCCGCTGATTGTCGAAGGGCAGGTCCACGGTGGGCTGGCCCAAGGAATCGGCCAAGCGATGATTGAAGAGGTTCGCTACGGTGAGGATGGCCAGCCGCTGACCGGGTCGTTCATGGACTACGCCGTACCACGGGCTTCCGACTTACCCCGGTTTGAGATGGATAGCACCGTTACACCGACCCCGGTGAATCCGCTGGGGGCCAAAGGTGTCGGGGAAGCTGGCACACTCGGGTCGACGCCGTGTGTCGTGTCAGCTGCGGTCGATGCCCTCAGTCAGTTTGGTGTGACTCATATCGACATGATGCTACGGCCAGAGAAGCTGTGGCAGATCATTCACGGAGGTCAGTCGTGATTCCGTCCGCCTTCGAATACGAGCGCGCGAGTTCGGTCGATGACGCCCTGGCGAAGCTGGCCGCGACTGGCGGAACTGGGAAATTCATCGCAGGTGGCCACAGTCTGGTGCCGCTGATGAAGTTTCGGCTGAATGAACCAAGCACCCTGATCGACATTGCCAGGATTCCTGGTCTTGCAGGTGTTCGCGAAAAGGACCGCGCGCTTGAGATCGGCGCGGCTACGGTGCATCACGACGTTGCAACCTCCGCGGTGTTGCAGGCCCAGTGCCCGGTGGTGTCCGACACGGCGGCAACCATAGGTGACCCACAGGTTCGGAACCGGGGAACGCTTGGGGGCAGTCTTGCTCACGCCGACCCAGCCGCGGACTATCCGGCGGTCATGCTGGCGGTCGACGCCGAGATTGTTATACAAGGGCCCGATGGTGAACGGATTGTCTCAGCCGCTGATTTTTTCCAAGGGCTTTTTACGGTCGCTCTGTCAGCCGATGAAATCATCACCGCGGTACGCTTTACGCCGACTCGGACGGCGTCGTACGCGAAGCTGTATCAGCGGGCTTCCAGGTTCGCGATCGTGGGTGTGGCCGCGGCGCTCGACGTTGCAGACGGGACGGTTCGTTCCGCGCGTGTTGGTTTGACGGGCGCCGGCTCTCACGCAGTTCGGCTGACCGCGGTGGAAGAGGCGCTCGTTGGCCGCGCCGCGACTCCGGAGGCGGTCGCGGAGACGGCTGAGGGGGCCGGGGCGGGTCTCGAGGATGTTAACGATGACATTCATGCCAGCGAGGCCTATCGTCGGGCGATGATCCCGGTCTTTACGAAGCGCGCTCTGGTCGGCGCGGTGGCTCGTGTACCTGCCTAGTCGTATAGTGTTGAGTCAGTCCGGCACACTCGTGCGTTGCGTTCTTCCTGTTCGGTCGTGGGGATTCGCCAGCGCTTGGGTCTCGGCTCCCCAGCGGTAAAGACTCACACAATTAAG
>DQEK01000103.1 GCA_003533545.1 Acidobacteriota bacterium
CGCATTCTCGACAGCCGCGTCTCCGGGACGAAGCGTTTGTGTGAATCGCTCGCCGCCCTGCCGTCACCACCACCCACGCTCATCACCGCCTCTGCCGTCGGCTTTTACGGCGACCGCGGGAGCGCAATCGTTGACGAGTCCTCTCCAGCGGGACAAGGGTTTCTGCCGGAAGTGTGCCAGGCCTGGGAAGCGGCGACCGCACCGGCACAGGACCGCGGGATCAGGACCGTGCACCTTCGCATTGGCATCGTGCTGACACCGAACGGCGGGGCTTTGCAGAAAATGCTGCTCCCTTTTAAGCTGGGCGCCGGTGGCGTACTCGGGTCCGGTTCGCAATATATGCCATGGGTCGCGATCGACGATGTCCTGAACGCCACGTTACACGTCCTGACCAGCAACCAGGTCACCGGTCCAGTCAACGCGGTGGCGCCCGGTGTCGTCACGAATCGTGACTTCACAAAGATACTGGGCCGTGTTCTTCGCCGGCCGACTCTGATACCAACTCCAGCGTTCGCCATGCGGCTGGCGTTCGGTGAGATGGCCGATGCCTTGTTGCTCGGCGGTGCCCGCGTCATCCCCACCAGACTTGGCGAGTCAGGATTCGAATTCGGCTATCCCGCTCTCGAAAACGCGCTCCGTCACGTGTTGGAGCATGCCACCTGAAAACACGGAAATTGTGCCCAAGTCCTACTAGAGAACCGGCCGAGGAGTCACAGTTCGGACAAAAACTCTAGCAACGCTCCGTTCACCTCGTCGGGACGCTCTTGTTGCAGCCAATGACCTGCACCGTCCAGTTTGATCACGCCACGCAGGTCTGGCAATACGGCCGGCAGTGCACCGACCGCGGCGGGCGTATTCCCTGCGATTAAGTCGTATTCACCGTAGAGGTAAAGGGCCGGCTGGGTAATTGTCGAGCCGACAAACGGAGCTAGGCGCTCCGGAATAGCACTGATATTCCGGTACCAATTAATGCCACCTCGAAATCCACTGCCCGTGAGCTCGTCCACGTAGAATTGCAGGTCCTGCTCGCTAAGCCACGGCGGTAGTTCTTCGGGGATGACCAACTGAGCCGCTAATGTTTCGCCCATCGGAAAGTGACCATCCCAGCCGTGGGAGTGAAGTCCATCACGGATGATGTCACCGGAGACGGAGTACAGAAATCCGAGCATGCTGCGACGCACATCGGCCTCTAGTTCAAGTTCCGCAACACCAGGTTCTTGAAAATACAACCGATAGTAGTTCCGGCCACCCGCATTCACCGCCATAAGGTCATTGAGCGTCACGCCTTCCGGCAAGCTTGCAGGTGGGCTGAATGGCACGCTCAACACCGCAACCGCCTGCACAACATCGGGACGCATCAGAGCGGAATACCACGCCACGGGACCGCCCCAATCGTGTCCGACTATGACCGCCCGCTCGTGACCCAGCGCCGCAACCGCTCCGATCACGTCGCCGACCAGATGCGAAATCGAATATGAACCAATCGCTTCCGGCTTGCTCGTGCGCCCATATCCACGCATATCGAGCGCGACGGCACGATATCCGGCTTCAGCAACAGCCGGTATCTGATGCCGCCATGAGTACCATGACTCGGGAAAACCGTGTAAGAACAAAACAAGCGGGCCTTCGCCTTGCTCGACAAAATGAATGTCGATGCTGTTAGCGCTAACGGTGCCGTGCTTGAGTTGTTCCATGATCGGCTGGGCAAACGCTCGACCCGGTATCGTGACAGCCAGAACCAGCGTGAAATAGAACCAGAACGCTTTTCGCACCACTCTCACCTCTCGGAATTACGTGACCACTCCGATGTTCGTATAACCTCCGAGAACCGTCCCCGCCAATCACAGCGGAATCTTCGTCCGCGATGTGAAGTCGATGCAGGTCAGCCCAGACGACCGAACGCAGGGTGTCAGTTGAGATGCTCAACCACAAGAAAGGAGAAGCCCCCTCACAGACCCAGCCGCAGAATCCGGTTAAGGCCTCCGGGGGCCTTCCAACGCATTCGATCACGCTACCCAGTTAACGAGACACACATCCCGTTGGGATCCACGCTGAAGACTAGAAGGCAGCCATAGCGGCCGCAGAATCCGTGTACTCCTGAAACCGGGTAATCTTGCCTCCTTCGACAGTCCAGTGGTGAGAGAAATCTCCCTCCCAGCTACGACCAGTTGTTTTTACGTGCCAGACATAATGCCCATGTGCCACCACTTGGTCGCCCTGCGCGATAGTTCCCTGCACCTCAAAGCTCTGTGGTTCCTGCTGATCGCCCATGGTACTGAAGAAATCCGCCACACGGTCCTTCCCATGCTTAGCTCCGGTAAAAGCAATATTAGGAATGCTTGGAAGCACCCATGCAACGTCCTCTGACAGCGCATCGAGCACAGCCGCGATGTCCCCGGCGTTGAAGTTGTCGTAAAGAGCTTGTACCACCTGCATATTTTCCTGTTCACTCATCCGTCCACTCCCAATTTATTGTTTGTTGTCACTTCAGCAAAAGGTACCGCGCATCCCACGCTTCCACCAATAACTACCTTGTCGACCGAACATACTCGGCGAAACGGTCATCCCTCTCTCAGACCGCAGCCCAGCCGTCTCGTAAAGGGATTGGCGGCGTTACAACACCCACAACAGCCGCAGGCGGAAACTACCGCGGCCTCGGCGCTCCCGGCCTCAACAGCGGTCCCACTGGGAGTGCTAACGAAAGCGTCTCGGTCCTCGGTGTGTAGCAGATCGTCTCACTGCAGACCTGGAACAGCACCGATACGGGCACCACCAGTTCCTCCGGCTGGTCACGGTTCCCAGGGTTGAACAGCTCCGCGTTCGGTGTCACCGGAACCGCGACGTCAACGACCCTCTCATAGACATTGAGCGTAACCCCGAGTTCTGGAAACTCCCGAGGAGCTGTTGTCGGGTATCGCGCTGACCCCACGCGCAGCCCAGGGGTATCGGATATGGTCACCTCGGTGGAGATATACCCGTCCGGAAGGGGCCGGCCATACATATGTAAACCGTCTTCCAACTCGAACCGTACGTAGAGCGTCGACTGAGTTTCGAACTTCAGTGTCTCATCGGACAAGAAGGCAGAAATCGCTACTTGGTCCGTGCCCAACTCGATAGCCGGAACCTCGTGACGAGCCAAAATCTCGCCCAGCGCCGAGTCGCGTATGGCACCGGCCGACTCACGGGTCGCATAGTGACGATGGAAAAACTTCTCGGTAACGACGCCGTTCTCATCAGTCACATAAACACCGGGAAACGGCACACCGTAGAAACTACGTCCGGCAGCTTGCTCGGGGTCGTCCGGTGAGATAAGGGTGTTGAGAATACCGAACTCTCGGATAACCGCCGAATCGGCATCGGAGAACAGGTTGTAGGTCACGCCGTACTGATCGGCGAAAGCCAGGAGCTGTTCCTGGCTGTCATAGCTGATGCCGTAAACGCGGATCCCAGCATCATCAAAAAGATCTAGGTTCTCTTGCAGCTCGACCAGCTGCGTGCGACAGTACGGTCACCACACCGCCGAGCGATAGAACACCACTATGGACTTCGAGTCGCCGCGGTCCTCATGGTAGTCAATGAGCCGACCTTCCTGGTTAGCGAGCGAGAACTCCGGTAGACGCTCGCCGATCTCCGGTCCGGTAGGAAACTCGCGAGACGCCGGATAGCGGCGGCCAGGGTGCTCCACCGGGATACCGATGGTGATGCCAAGGTCATCAGTCCGAGTCCCTGGCTCCAGGCTCTCGTGTGCCGGCTGCACGGTCCCCGGGGTTTGCGCAGCGGCGGCGACAGCCACTAGCAGCAACGCAATCATTGTCGTCAGAACGTTCCGATAGGTCATCATCAGAGCTCCTGGAAGTCGGCCCACTCGTCAGGAATTTTTTCGTTACCCAGCCCACACTACTTATACACCGAATTTCAGGCGAACCAGTCTGAACCGTGAGGGTTGCCATGAAATTGTTCGGCAGATACCCGGCTCGTCGTCCTTGACGCTGTACTGCTGGCAGGCGCGAGCGGTGATGCCGACTACATTCTCGGTAGCAGGCAACCGGTCCGTGTCTGGTAGTCCCTGTAGCGACCACCGAACTTCTTAGCTAGCTCGACTTCCTCGAGCGGAATGATGATGACGGAGAACAGGACGACTCCACCCACCACCAGCACCGCCATCAGCCAGTTCGCCGCGACGAGGCTCAACCCGCCCAACATGATGAAGTTGAACGTGTAGAGCGGATGTCGGACCCAGCGATAGGGACCTCCCGTCACGAGTTCATGGTTTGTCTTGGTCAGGACCGTCTCCGACACGTTCTTGCCGAGACTGCTCAGCACCCAGATATTTAGCGGGGCAGCCACCAGCCCAACAAGGACGCCAAACCAGCGACTCCACAGAGGAACCGGGAGGGAGGACCAAGCCACCAGCGGTGGATGGATCACGTACGCGAGCAGCAGCAACATTCCTGGCACGGCGAAGGCAACTCTCGCCAGCCGTACCGACTGGGTCTCGGCGGAACGCGGAATCGTCTCCTCCGATCGCGCTCGACCACGGTGGTAGCCGGAGATACCGAGGTTCAGGGCGAGCAGCAGTCCCAGCATTGCGCGGAAAATGTCTTCCACAGACGCGCCTCCAGATGGCCCCAGCGTGATGCGTGGGCTGATGCGGAGCCCGACTAGTGAGCTAGCGGGTCGGGACGAACCTGGAACTTGAAGACCGGGGCGACCCGTTCCGTACCGCCTTCCGCGTGGAACGGGGCTCGACTCCCAGACGTCGTCCAGATCCCTCGGCCCTTCCAACCCGCACTGGGGAGAGCTTAACGCGTCGGCACGCGAGTCCACCGACGATTCGCGCCAGCACTTTCAAGCACCGCCGCAATAAATAGCATTCCACGCAAACCGTCATCGACGGTCGGATAATCGAGAGCGAGCGGATCTGGACGAGAATGCGCGAGTCTCGCCCGAATCGTGTCCGCGGCGTTGCGATACACGTTAGCGAATGCCTCGTGAAACGCCTCCGGGTGCCCAGCGGGCAAGCTACTCGCGCGGGCGGCAGCCGGACTCTTTTCAGCTACGTAGCCATGACCACGACTCCAGACCTCAACCGGACCGTTAGACCGTTTCACCTGAAGCACGTTCGGCTCTTCCTGGCGCCACTCGAGCCCCTTCCGTTCCCCATAGATCCTGATCGACAGGGCATTATCCTCTCCGACAGAAACCTGGCTCGCGTGCAAGACGCCCCGCACGCCCTTTTGAAACCGTACCAGCACATTGCCGTCGTCATCGAGTCGTCGTCCCTTCACGAAGGTTGTGAGATCC
>DQEK01000319.1:0-5087 GCA_003533545.1 Acidobacteriota bacterium
GTGTAGTTCATTGTTCAACCGTCATTCTCGTAGAAACAGGGGGCGTCGGTCACGCCGATCGAATAGACGCCGCATGGCCTCGATCCGAAGGACGCCGTTTGAATCGACCAGGAGCTCCGGCTCGCGCCGCCGTCGGGCGCTTTCCGTGTCGCGCCAGGTGTTCAGTAGTTGCAGCGCCGTGTCGATGCGCTGCGCTTCCGGGCCGACGAAATCGAACTCCAACCCGCTGTAGCCCGGAAGACTGCGAAGTGAGCGGGCGGCGATGAAACGCACAGCCTCGTAGGGGTCGCCCAGTGCTTCGGCGAGGTGTGGCACCATCCAGTTCGTGCCGGACGCCTCTTGGGCTGGCGCCCAGCCCATGCTCTGGGCGGTGATCGCTCGAAGCCCAGCGTCACCCTGGAGGAGCCACAGCAGTGACGCGGCGACGGTTGTGTCGTCGTCACCTAGCGACGGCCGAGGCGTGCCGTACCACTCATTCAAGCGATCGGCGGCCCAGCTTAGCGTCTTGTCCAGGTGACACAGGTTGCAGGCATTCGGGCGTTTGAGAGAAACCGACT
This sequence comes from Acidobacteriota bacterium, assembly GCA_003533545.1. Classification (GTDB taxonomy): domain Bacteria; phylum Acidobacteriota; class Vicinamibacteria; order Vicinamibacterales; family UBA8438; genus DQEK01. The sequence goes on from DQEK01000319.1 coordinate 558, forward strand.
CGGAGACGTCTGGACTGCTGATGGTGTGGCTGCGCACCGTTTTTAGCAGGCCGTAACTGGTGTAGGGCATATGGCAGTTGTAGCAGCTATTCCCAGACGAGCCGCTAGCATGCCGAGTGTGCGCCGTTACGTCCGCCCTGATGGAATCGTGGCATTGCAGGCAACCTTCGTTGCCGTTCATGCCGGTTGAGACTTGGTGGGTTTCGGCCCACTCGTCGATTGGCCGCGGGTCCTCTGTTGTCTGATGCATCCCGTGGCAAGAAAAGCAGCTCAGCGTGCGGTCCGGGTCTGTCGCCTGTTGGAAACACGGGGAGTCGATTAGACCGTTATACTCGCGGCCAGACACCCGAATCATGCCGTCCGGCCAGAATGACCCTCGTACGAATTCCGGGTCTCCCTGGACAAGAGCACGGATTTCGGGTGAGTTTTGGTCAACCGATGGCTGGGCGATGAATCGGGTGTCCCTGAGTTCGTCACCGGGACGGTAGGGGAGCCCTTCACGATTGGCGAAGCGCTCCCCTGGCAGGTCGTAGAACTCCCAGACACTGTGGCACTGGCCGCACACCTGCGACGAGCGTTGCGGGTCGAGACGGGTTGGCAGCACGATGGTGGGGTCCGGCACGTCGCTGAAGTGGAGCCCGTATCGCCGAAGCGGATTTCGGTTAGCTTCCACGTGCGCTTGCGCAGGGCCGTGACACGACTCACACGCGATTCCGAACTCTGCCACAGTGGTGTCGATGGTCTGCGATTCGAACGGTGCCGAGAGGAATGGCGTGTCGAACGCGGTCTTACCCTGCGTGGTGTGGCAGGCGATGCAGATTGCGTTCCAGTGTCCGTTCAACATCGGGAGCGACTGTCCTGGAGGATGGAGTACGACGGCACTTCGTGGCGCCCACTGCTGTTCTTCAATCAGGTAGGCTGCCGGCAGAATGTTCACACCCCGGTCATGGCCGGTGGCGTACCAGTAAATATTCTGGTGATGCGAGCCCGTAATCATCACCACCTGACGTGTGATCCGTGGGCGCTCGTTTTCCGGACCTTCCCAAGCGGGATCGTCGAACTCGGCCCAGAACTCGTCCCCGCGACGTTCGAGGTTCATCGGTTGGCCGTGTGTGTTTGCAACCCGTGTGCCGTTGAAATCCGCACGGACGGTCTCGGGCGTGGCTACCTGCGTCATGGTGCGGTGGAAAGACCCGGCCCAGCTGTGGTACTCGGCCGGATGGCAGGCCTGACAAGTTTTCGACGATACGTAACCGTCTGTCGTTACTTCGATCGGACGTTGCGTGATGTTTCGCTCGGGCACGCGAGGGCTACGGGCAGTGGCAACCGCCAACCCGAGGATCGCAGCGGCGAGCAAGAGCAAGACGGTCGGCGCGTGTAACCGAAGGCTTGAGGGTGGCCGCGCGGTGGAAGTGCGGTCAGGTGGGACGCGTCGATGTCGGCGTCGTCCGGTCATGGAGGGCGAGGGGGTGTGACGGGGAACGGCGCCGCGCCAGTGATGAGGCACCGTTCCCGTCAGGATGCTGTGTGCGGACTAATTAGAAGCGAAACAGTAGAAGTAACCGTTACCGCCGGTGGCCTGTAGGTTCGCCTGGCTGCAGCCACGCGAGCCGTGCGCTGAGTTCCAAGAGTTCGGGTGGGCGCCGCCTCCGGTACGGTCGAAGTGGCCGACCGCGGCGCTGCCTGTCCCGTCAGCGTCAGACATCCAGTTGTTGCACGCGTCGCTGTCGGTCGCTGCGGTACCGTCGAGGTTCGAACCGGTCAGGATGTCGTGCATGTTCGGGTCATCGCCGCGCCCGTTGGTCATCTCACCATTTTCGTTGAGCACGGTCTCTTTGGTCAGGTTGTTCTCGTAGTGCAATACATCGATGTTGTCTGCCACGACCACACCCTCGACGTTCTGCCAAGGACCGGACCCGATGCGGTCACGCGCATTGACGCCACCCGAACCGGTGGTACTGAGATACGCGCGCCAGGTTTTGCTGCCAGCGCCGACCGCGGCAGCCAACGACTGGCAGTGAGCGTCAGCACCTGTGAGGCCGCCTAGGTTGGCGCCATTTCCAGACCCAACACTCGTTAGGAAGAACGACATCTGCGAGGCCTGTGCGAATGCTGGCGAGACGCTCAGCATGCACAGCAGCGAGGCAGCGCCTAGTAACTGCAGAATTCTCATCGTTGTCTCTCCTTGATGGCGCTCCTCCCCGGCGAAACTGTGGGGAAAGAGCGTAAAGTGTGCTGTCCTGCCAATTATAGCTCGTCACACCAGCGCCGTCGCCGAACCGATGGTTGCATATACTGTACCCCTATGCATGCCTTCGCTGAGGTGCGTTGGAGACGGGTGGTATGAGGTCAAGTTGTAGATTGGTTGCGGTGGCCGTGCAGTTACTGGCGGTGGGGCTGGCGCTTTCTGGATGTACAAACAGTCCCACAGGACCGAGTGATGGTCCGCCTTTGACAATTCTTGACCTGGTGGTCGGGACCGGTGCGGAAGCTGTCGACGGCAAGGTGCTAACGATTGATTACATTGGTTGGCTGTATGACGAGGACGAGGTGGATGCCAAGGGCGCGCAATTCGATCGGGCGGACGGGTTTAAATTCGCGCTTGGACGAGGTCAGGTGATTACCGGCTGGGAGTTCGGCCTACGCGGCATGCGGGTAGGCGGAACGAGACGACTGATCATCCCATTTAACTATGCGTACGGCGAAGTCGCGCAGGGTTCTGTGCCGCCGTTCGCGACCCTAGTGTTCGACATCGTGCTTGTGGACGTGCAGTGATGTGCGGCTATCTGGCCGCGATCACGGCCTTTTGGTCAAGGGGTGTACGTGTGAGGACTTGTGCACGGATAACGTGGATGGTGCTGATACTGGGGGTTGCGTGCGGCCCCGCGGAGGGGCAAACCCCGGGTCAGCTGTTGCGGCAGGCCGAGTCGGACTTCCTCGCCGGGCGGGTTGAAGCCTCTGTGATCGGATTTGATCAAGTGGCACTGGGACGACCAGATGCCGCACCGGGGCTTTGGCAGCGAGGAATCGCGCTTTATTACGTAGGTCGGTTTGAGGACTGTCGGCGGCAGTTCGAATCGCATCGACTGGTGAACCCTAACGACGTGGAGAATGCCGCATGGCATTTTCTTTGTGTCGCCAAGGCCGAGGGAGCGGAGGCCGCGCTGGCGGCCATCCTGCCGGTCGGACCGGACTCAAGGCCGCCGATGCGGGAGATCTACGACATGTTCTCTGGGCGTCTGAGCCCTCAGGAGGTACTGTCAGCGGCCGGCGAAGTTCCGCGGGCACGTTTCTACGCCCATCTGTACATTGCCTTGTATCACGAGTCGCTCGGTCGCACGGGTCTGGCGCGTGACGAGATCGTCTTGGCCGCCGACGACCAGTTTGCGTCGGCCGGCGGGTACATGCACGCCGTGGCAGTGGTCCACCGGGACCGCCTGGAGTGAGGGCCGTCTCTTTCAGGTTGTCCGTGGTGCGAGGGACCCCTGCTGATGGACTGGGAGCTGGCGAATTCTGAGGTTGGGTGACCTCAACGCGCTATTGTTCGAGTAGGCGGATGCGGTGCGCTTCACTGTCGCCGACATAAAGCCCGCCGGCGGCGTTCGCAAACACCCCATGTGGTCGTGCCAGTCGGCAGCGGAGCGGATCGTCTTCTGGCCCATCTCCGCGCTCGCCATCGCCGAGCACTGTCGAAATCAGCCCGCTGCTGATATCTACCATGCGGATGACGTGGTTTTCGGTGTCGGCGACATAGAGACGACCATCGTGGTAGGCAAGTCCCTTCGGTCCGCCTAGAGTTGCTCTGGTGGCCGGACCGCCATCACCGGTGTGACCAGGTTCTCCTGTACCAGCGACGTGGTGCAGTGTCTCGGTGCTGAGGTCGATGCGGTAGATGGCGTTGCCTTCTCGCAGGGCCAGGTAGAGGTTGCCGTTGGGGTCAAGTGCCATGGCTCGCGGCCCGTTCAACGGGGTCCCAGACAGTGGAGCCCCGTCCGGCGTGCCCTCGCGTTCGCCGGTCCCGGCCCAGGTATCAATGACCCCCGTGGCAGGGTCAACCCTCCGAATCCGATGGTTCCCGATGTCACAGATGAGCAACCGACCCTGTGGGTCGAACGCAATGCTGTGTGGTTGTCTGAGCTGGGCGTCGGTCGCCGGACCGCCGTCGCCGGAGAACCCTGCTTCCCCGGTGCCGGCCACAGTCGAAATGAGGCCGGTGTTTCCATCCACACGACGGACAGCATGGCTGTCTCGTTCGACGATGTAGAGGTGCCCATCGCGATCGAACTGGATCTCATGCGGCATGTTCAAGGCGGCTTGAGTGGCGGGGCCACCGTCACCGCTGTAGCCGATCGACCCGTTTCCGGCGATGGTTGTCGTGCGTCCGGTGCTCGGGTCGATGCGCCGAATGCGCTGGTTGTCTAAATCGCAAAAATAGAGGGCGCCGTCCGGACCAACGATGACCCCGTAGGGGTTCGCGACCTGGGTGTCCGAGAGTCCGGGTTCGCCGGTGCCGATTACGGTCGTAACCGT
>DQEK01000319.1:5485-5825 GCA_003533545.1 Acidobacteriota bacterium
CTCCTTACAGCGCGTCGCGAAGGGCTTGCCCGCGCGTTTCAAGGGCAAGCGCATCCGATTCGCGGCCCGTTGCGCGCAACACGCGAGCGTAGTCTCGCAGCACTGTCATCAGATGGTCCTGGTCCGGTTCTTCAGAGGCTAGCAGGATGGAGAGCACTTCCCGGTAGAGTGGGTCGGCATTTCCGTACTCCCCCAGTTCAAGATAGAGCCCCGCGAGTCCCGTGCGTATGACAAGGACGTCGCGGTGGCCCGGGCCGAGTTCCCAGTCGAGTGTGTCGAGCGCGCGAAGATAGAGAGGCTTCGCCTCTTCGGTCCGATCGAGGATAGCGTAGAACGAGGC
>DQEK01000319.1:6234-7767 GCA_003533545.1 Acidobacteriota bacterium
TACAAGGGTTCGGCTTCGACGTCTCTCGCCTGTGCGTGGTACAGATCGGCCAGGTTGCCGAGGGTCACCGCGAGTCGTGGGTCTGTGGATGCGAATCCTAGCGCTACCTGTTCCGCAGCGAGGAACCACTGCTCCGCATCTAGAAAATTTTCATCCTGGTAGGCAAATGCAGCGGCCTCCATGTACTGTTCCCAGGTTTGGGTTTCACAGGCCGTGGTCCCGACGAGAGTCGCCAGTAACAAGAGGAACGACCCGGCCCAGGCCGGCGTGTATCGATGATGGCGGAGCTGCACGGCTTGGATCTCAGGGATTTCCCGCTCGGTGGCCTCGTGACCTCCGATGCGACGAATTATAGCGCGGTGGTTGAACCGGTTGCCTCGGCCGACGGTGTGTCGAAAAGCGAGTGCGATGTCTACGCGGGACAGCGGGTATCGCAAGGGTATAGACTGCAGAAAAGCCGCGGTAGCAGATATGGGCAGCGAGTCGGTCGCACTTGCATTGGTGTGATGCCTAGGTGGGGTGGGAGTCGGCTGTTCAGGGAGACGAAATGATGACGAGATACACAAAGACGTTTCTCGGTGCGATCGGGTGTGCTGTGGTGGCTACTGCACTGTGGCTGGTGCCTGGTCTTGCGGCCAGGCAAGCCTCGGTGGCGATCGATGGTGACGACATAGGCGGCGTAGTCACCGGGCCTGATGGTCCGGAGGCGGGAGTGTGGGTCATCGCGGAGACTACCGGCCTGCCGACACGATTTAACCGCACGGTTGTGACGGACGACGAGGGTCGCTACGTTGTACCTGACCTGCCGAATGCCACGTACGACGTCTGGGTGCGCGGATACGGCTTGGTCGACTCGCCCAAGCAGCAGGTCTCACCGGGCGCCCGTCTTGACTTGAGGGTGGTAGTCGCGCCAGATGCGAACGCTGCCGCACAGTATTACCCCGCAGGCTACTGGTACTCGTTGCTTGAGGTGCCTGGTCCGGAGGAGTTTCCTGGGACCGGCCCCACCGGGAACGGAATTTCGCCGAGTGTGCCGAGCCAGGCGGCTTGGCTGCGCGGTTTGAAATCTGGCGGTTGTACAGCCTGCCACGCGTTAGGCAACAAAGCGACCCGGGAGATACCGCCGCAGCTTGGGGAGTTTGACTCCCTCGTCGATGCATGGGATCGACGTATTCAATCCGGTCAGGCGGGGGGGAGTATGAGCGGTGCTCTCGACCGAATGGGTCGTCGACGCGCGCTGGAGATGTACGCCGATTGGACGGGACGGATCATCGCTGGCGAGGTGCCTTCGGCGCCGCCGCGACCGGAGGGCGTCGAGCGCAACGTCGTGATTACGCAATGGGATTGGGCTGATTCGAAGGCCTATCTGCACGATGAAGCGTCGACGGACAAACGGAACCCGACGGTGAACGCGAATGGTCCTATTTACGGCGCTCTTGAGGCGAGTGCCGATTACGTGCCGGTGCTCGACCCGGTGAGTCATTCGACCCGAGAGATACCTGTGCCGGTTCGTGACCCAGATACCCCAGTTGC
>DQEK01000004.1:0-2769 GCA_003533545.1 Acidobacteriota bacterium
AACACAGAGGCAGGGTGTGTCGAGATCCCACTTCGAAATACCGGCCGCCAACCGACCACCTGAGGCCTGCTGGGACAACTCGACCGACGTGTAACCCTTGACAGGCTTCGGAATCCAAACCGCCGCAGCACCAGCGCCGGCGGCGTGCAGGAAGTGACGACGAGAGAATGAATCGGTCATCGGTTTACTCCTCTCAAAGAGTCCTATATTACTCCGACCAACCCCTATCACCGGAACACCTCGCTCATGGGCTGCCCAGCATATCCGGTCATCTCGAGGTAACCTCGGCCTTTCACCGTGCGCTCGCCGACGCGTCCACTGACCGTGACTGCACCCTCCCAGTAAGTTACTCCCGTCGACGCCCGAGTATCCAGTTCTTGAGTGTCGATCACGGCTTCGATTCTAAGCTCCGTGAGTTGTACTGGTACAGCCAGTCGCCACTCCACAGGATAGACGGCCTCACTCGCGGGCGAAGTCCACCGGCGCCCTGGCTCCAACGTGACGTCATCCCCACTCAGCACCGTAATTTCAGCATCGGCGTCGACCCAAGTTCCCGCCAACGGTGAATCTCGTCCCCCATCGTCTCGACGGATCCGAAACACCATGAGATCGGAGCCATCGTCCAGTTGCAGAGAAAACCAGTCCCAGCCGACTTGAGACGGCTCCAAGAAGGTGGTACCGAATTCGTGATCCATCCAGCTCGCTCCGGTGACGCTAATCGTCTCGCCGTCCAGAACCAGGTGTCCGGAGGTCGGCATCCGGGTCATGGAGTAGTAATACGATGCGTTCCCCGGTTCCACCCCTTTGCGACTCAGGCCGCGCTCGCCGTGCGGGATCGCGCCCTTCCCCGGCTCAAGGCTCAAGTCCACGCCAAACTGGCGATCGACTGCGACGAGCTGGTGCGTCTGCCCTACGAGGTCGGCCCGCCAATCACCATTCCAGACACTGAGCGTTCCCTCTCGAGCTCCGGCCCAGCCGACGCCGCCGCGGTCCAGACGCTCTGCCACCAGGTGGCGGGCACGAGACATGTCAGTGACCGCCAAGTGAGCCATGAAAAGGTCGCGCACCGCCCAACGCGACGGATTCTTCGGCGCGGGGTCGACCCCAGCTCTGAAGAAAGTTACTTGGTATCCAAATCGGCGGCCGTCTTCCGCCGCCAGATTTCCGGTGTAATACCACCACTCGATTCGGTAGCCCGGATGACTGCCGTGGTCGCGGGGAAACTGTAGGTCATACCCGGCCTCCGCCTGCCGCCACCCATCCGACGTCACCGATCCTGGAGTCTGCGCATACATTGCTGGACCTCGCGCAAGGGCAGCCACGGTGACCAGACAGACCGCACTTATGCTCGTTCCGCGCAGGAATGTGCTCCCAGCGTCGACCCGCCTAGTTCCCTGCGTCGTCGACGGGTTCCTCACCTCGCCCCCTCCGCTGTCACACGAGTAGCGACCCGTGCCGGATACAACCCGGCTAAAGCGGTCGCCAGTGCAATCAAAAGCGTCGAACGGAGAAAAAATCCGAACGGCAACTGAAACTGGATCGTCCAACCGAAGCTCTGCACATTAATCACATAAATCAAAATCAGGGACAGTACCACCCCAATCACCAATCCTAGGCCCTGACTTAGCGCTCCCAGGACCACGGCTTCTATCACCACCATACGCCTAATCTGACGGCGTCCGGCACCGACAAGCCGCAACACCGCAAGCTCCCGACGTCGCTCCAGTACCAACGCCAGGAGGGTCGTTACCACTCCCATGATGGCCACAAATATGGCGATCGCTTCCAGTGCGTAGGTAATGGCGAACGTGGCATCGAAGATTCGCAGGACCTCCGTTCGCAGTGTCGCGTTCGTCCTGATGAACAGCCGACGGCTTGTGCCGAGGACGGCAGTTAACTCCTCTCGAACCACCTCCGGGTCGGCCGTCTCCTCTAGGTAGACAGTCAAACCGACCGGTCGTTGCGCACCGTAGTGACGCTCAAACGTCGCACGATCCATAACGACCAGCCCACGATCACTCGAATAGTCGTAATAGACGGCTGCTACCTGAAACGCACGGGGACCCAATGGCGTGTCGAGCGTAATCCGGTCGCCCACCCCAGCTCCATACTTCAGTGAGAAGGTCTCGGAGACCAGCACCATCTCTGCGCCAGCCGCGCGAGCCACTGCAGCTCGACCGTCCGAAGGACTCTTGAACAACAAACCACCGTGGGCTAACAGGACCGGGAAGTCGCCAGCGCCAAGGATGATGAGATCATTGTCCTGACCATAGGGAAGATCGACGGTTCGGAACTGATCGACTGCCGCCACCGCCGGATGGGCAACAATCAGTTGTTCCGCCTCCTCCGAGATCGTTGCCGCTGGTCCCACCGGCGCCCGATCGGCCGTCGAGACGAACAGATCGGCCTGGAGCGTCTGGCCAACCCAATACGAAACGGTATCGCGGAAACTCCCGACCATGATGGCGACCGCGGTGAGCATCGCTAGGCTCACCACCAGCGCGGCTACCGACACGGACAACCTTGGCACCGCGGCTGACAGGTTCGCGTGGGCTAAGAGCCCCTCAATCCTAAACCAGTGAGCGAGGCCTCCTCGGCCGGTCCGTCGAAACAGGCTCAGCAGCATCGGCGTCAGCGCCGCACCACCACCGATGACCGCCAGCGACCCGATCAGACCGTAAACCGGCAACCCCCCAACGGCGTCTCTGGTTGAGAACCAGCCCCCCAACGCGAACAGAACCGCCGCGGTCACGGCTGAGCGCGACAACA
>DQEK01000004.1:3152-4434 GCA_003533545.1 Acidobacteriota bacterium
CATCCGTGCGCCCTCCATCGCTGGGATGGCAGCCGCGGCCAGTGCCAATGGAATGGCCACCGCGCACGCCAACCCGATGTCGACGGCCGACAGCGCGGGCACCGTCGCCGCCGAGGTGATATAGAGAGCATTGACCGTCGTCGTGGTGAGCCGCACCGCCGCCTCGGCCAAGAACCACCCGGCTGGCAGACCGAGTACCACGCCTACCGCTGCCAACGCGGCCGCCTCCCCAAGAAACAGGCCCAGAACAACCCTGCGCGTCGCCCCGAGAGCCCGGAGCGTGCCGATCTCGCTTCGACGAGAGATAACAGAGACCGCAACCGTGTTGTAGACAAGAAACAACCCAACCACCAGTGCAATGTAGGACAGCGCAGTCAAATTGAAGTGGAACGCCGCTAGCATCTTCTCGACCTGACGGCCGCGCTCGGCCGGCCGTTGTATGCGGAGTCCTTCGGGCAACCGAGCGGCGATCGCCGCCTCGACCGCGTCAATGGCTTCAGGCTCAAACAGCTGAATCTCGACACGGTCCAGCCAGCCGATTCGATCGAACAGCAGCTGGGCCACCGCAATGTCGAGCAGCACCAACTGCCCCTCGACGACACGCGCTGGCCCCTCGTCGAGAAGCAGGCCGCGAACGACCACGTCGTGCACCCGGTCGCCGACCACGAGTTCAACGGACGCGTCGAGTTCGATCCCGTGGCGACTGGCAAAGCGTTCAGTGAGCACCACGGACTCTGTATCGAGAAGAAGGGTGAGCAGCTCCTGCGGGCGAGGATCGCGCCCACGGCGTATAAAACGCACCAACTGGTATTCGCGAAACGGTTGGTCTCGCAAGACGTCGACCCCAAGCACCTGCATGGTGTACTCGCCGCCGCCTGGTACTCGCACGGTGGCTGTCCGGGCGATGACTGGACTCACACGTCCGTATCCAGCCAACCACCCCAAATCCGAAAGTTGCGCCTCGGGTACACCAACACCGGCCCCGACAATCTCGAGGGAGGTCTTGCCCGCTACCACCTCGAGCCCTGTCTCAAATCCCCGCACCGAACCGGTGTTGGCGAGCCGGATCGCTATCACGACGGCCACCCCGAGCGTGAGACCGGCCACCGTAACCACGCTACGCCTCGCGTCCCGGCGAAGGGCCCGCACGATGAACTGCCTGAAAAGAATCACGCCAACACCACACGCCCATCCCGCATAGCCACGACGCGGTTCGCGCCCTCCGCAATCGCGTGGTCGTGCGTCGCCAACAGCATCGAAACGCCGGTCTCGCGATTCAGCA
>DQEK01000071.1 GCA_003533545.1 Acidobacteriota bacterium
GTTTCCGGCATCTAACAGCGATCTCTAAACCATGGGTGCCGATGATGACATACGGAATGATACGGTCTCCGTCTAGCATGGACGGCTCTCACTAAAAATTAAAAATTAGTCCAAAGATCCAGTAACCGAGCAAGCCCAGGAGGCAGGTAAGGACAGCCCAAACGAGAATACCCATGTCGTAGAGGAAGCGGTATCGGCAGTAGCGTTTGCTGCATTCTTCACATGGGAGTCGCCAACCATGTTCTTCGCAGCGTTGGTCGTCGTCGTTGCTCATAGGGTCTCGGCCAATGGAATCGCATGCGAATCACCTTCGTCGACAACCACATCAGAGTCGAGATCAACAATGAAAAGGTCGTTGATTGGAAAGCGGAGCCGAGGGGCAAAGTAGAAAGTTTCGCGGCTCGCGGCTACATCGGCCTCCAGAACCATGATCACGATACCAAGACGATGTTCCGCAACATTTTTGTCAAATCGATCGACTGACCCGTTACCATCAGGCGCGGCGCGCTGCACGGAATCATCGGCGAAATTACGGTCGGGCAACATCTTTATCCCTGGACGAATCGCCGCCGCAGGGGCAAAATCGGCTGCGTTCATCATTATGTATACAGTTCTCCGGTGATCTTCTGTGGGCGCGGTGCCGAGGGGTGAGCGAACGACCGTTCGACAGCCCGCGGCCCGTCCCGCCCGAGACTCCCTTTTCCCGATCTGACCTAAGAGTTGTGGCCAGCGCCATCGGCTTTGGCTCAAGTCAACCCAGAGGAGAATCGTCTATGCGTTCCCTTCGATTTCTCATCGCGACTCTCGTCTTCGGCGGCGTGATCGCAAGCTTCAGTAGTTCTCTGTTGGCCACGGCGACGCCGCAGTTCGGCGGCTTTCAGCCGCAGACGGCGCAAATTCGCGCCGCTATCGGTGATCCTGTCACCGACGCGCTGCGTACCCTAAACTGGCGGTCAGTCGGCCCAGCCAATATGAGCGGTCGTGTCTCGGCGGTTCTCGGCATCCCCGGCGATTCCAAGACTTTCTGGTTCGCCGGCGCCGGTGGCGGCGTGTTCAAAAGCACCAACGCCGGGGTCACCTTTGAGGCCCAGTTCGAAAACGAATGGGCCTACGTGGTGGGCGCCCTAGCGCTCGCCCCTTCGGATCACAACGTGGTCTGGCTGGGTTCGGGTGAGGGTGACCCGCGCAACTCAGTCGGCTACGGCAATGGCGTCTATCGTTCCACCGACGGTGGAAACAACTGGACCCATCTCGGCCTCGACAATACCGAGCGCATCAAACGTATCGTCGTTCACCCCGAGAATCCCGACACAGCGCTGGTGTGCGCACTCGGTCACGAGTGGGGCGCCAACGAGGATCGCGGCGTATTCAAAACCACCGACGCCGGCCAAACTTGGGACAAGGTCCTCTATGTCGATCAGGACACTGGTTGCTCCGACCTCGATATGGACCTGAGTAACCCCCGCAACCTCTACGCTGGCATGTGGACATTCCGTCGCCAGCCTTGGCGCTTCGACGACGGCGGCAAGGAAACGGCCCTGTACGTGAGTCGCGACCTCGGTGATACCTGGAAAAAGATCACCACAACGCCCGACGAACCCATGGCCCGTATCGGTGTTGCGGTGGCGCAGGGTAACCCGAGTGTCGTTTACATGGTCACCGAGTACCCAACTGCCGGAACTCTGTTCCGTTCGGACGACTACGGTGAAACCTGGCGGATGGTCAACGACGACCGCGGCATCAATTTCCGGCCGTTCTACTACTCCGACGTCTTCGTCGATCCGAGCGATGAGAATACGGTGTTTGTGATCTCGGGTGGCCAGTCGAAAAGTACAGACGGTGGCCGCACCTTCCAGAGGGTGGCCTCCGGTGTGCACGGCGACCACCAAGCTCTGTGGATCGACCCAACGGATGGCGACCGTGTGCTAAGTGGCTCCGACGGCGGTTTCCAGATCAGCTACGACGGTGGCATCAACTATCATATTTTTCGCCAGGTCGTGTTGGCGCAGTTCTACCAGATCTTCTACGACGATCGTGATCCGTACTTCGTGTGCGGCGGCCTTCAGGACAACGGCAACTGGTGCGGGCCGAACCGCAGCAAGGCCGGCTATATCCTGACCGACGACTGGTACACGGTGAGCGGCGGCGATGGCTTCTATACGGTGCCGGTCCCGGGCAAGCCGAACCTAGTCTACTCGAACGCCCAGGGCGGCTACTTCACGATCACCGACACGGCGACAGGCCGGGCCCGCAGCATCCCGCCCTACCCGCGCATGGTCGGATCAGTGGGCCAAGGCATGTTTCGGGCCAAGTACCGTTTCAACTGGGACGCGCCGATCCACATCTCGCCGCACGATCCGAACGTTACCTACTGGGGTGGCAACGTGCTGTTCCGATCCGACGACGAGTTCTACACCTTTGACGTCATCAGCCCCGACCTGTCGAATGCAGAGCCCGGTAAGCTTCTCGACTCCGGTGGCGAGATCTACAACGACAACACTGCGGCGGAGTTTCATGCCACCATCCTCACGATTGCCGAATCTCCCACCGAGCGAGACGTGATCTGGGTTGGCACCGACGACGGCAACGTGCAGGTGACGCGCAGCAATGGCGGCACCGGCTCCGGCGATTGGACGCTAGTCAACGCTAACATTCCGAACTTTCCGGCCGAGGCCTGGGTGTCCAAGATCGACGCTTCGCATCACATCGACGGGCGCGCCTACATCAACGTTGACCAGCACCGGCTCGACGACTTCACGCCGCACGTCTATCGCTGCGACAACTATGGGGCGAACTGCGCGGACCTGTCAGCCGGCCTGCCGCAGGACGACTACACCAAGGTGATCCGCGAGGACCCAAAGAACCCTGACGTCTTGTACGTCGGCATGGAACGCGGCATCCAGGTCAGCCTCGATGCTGGCCAAACCTGGCACGACTTGCGACTGAATTTGCCGCGCGTGTCGGTGCGCGACATCAAGATCCACCCGCGCGACAACGACCTGATCATCGGCACACACGGCCGCGGCGCCTGGGTCCTCGATGACATCGCATCGATCCAGGGTCTCGCCGCCGTCATGGGGGACGACCTGGCGGTCTTCG
>DQEK01000232.1 GCA_003533545.1 Acidobacteriota bacterium
GCCGCCTACATGCTTTGGCTGTATCAGCGGACCATGTTCGGAACGGTGGATAACCCGAAGAACGAGAACTTGCCTGACCTGAACCTGCGCGAGTGGGCCACCTTTATCCCGCTGTTGATCCTCGCGGTCTGGATCGGGTTGTATCCGAAGCCATTTATTGACCGGCTCGACACCTCCGTGAGCCGGGTAATGTCACGCGTCAATAGTGCCGACGTGCAACTGAACGCTGACACTAACGAGACTCAACTGCCCGCCCGTTCGCATGACCTACCGGTTCTAGAGGGTGACATCGTTGAATTGCCCGTGCGCGGGGGCGCCAGATAATGCCGGCTGGGTTTTCTGGTCTCGATTTCTACTACATTCTGCCTGAGCTGGTGCTGACGGGCGGGGCGCTGCTGGTGCTGCTGCTGTCGGTCATTGTGCCGCGGCGGGACAGCGTGTTGCTTGGCGTTACCCTGGCGACGCTTGCGGCGACAGCTGTAGCACTGTCTTCGTTTGTCGGTGTCGACACGACTGCCTCACGGGGGTTATTGGCGATCGACGGGTTCGCCATCTTCTTCAAGGTGATCGCGCTGTTGTCGGCGGCGTTGACGGTGCTCATGTCTGCCCCCTATCTCCGTGTCGAGGGGGTCAGGGCGGGCGAGTACTATTTTCTGATTCTGTGCGCCACTCTCGGCATGATGTTCATGGCGAGTGGTCTCGATTTGATCACGCTGTTCATCGGACTCGAGACGATGGCGATTGCGTTCTACGTGCTTGCCGGGTTTCTCAAGTCAAATCCGCGCTCGAATGAGGCCGCGGTTAAATATTTCCTGTTGGGGGCCTTTTCTCTCGGTATTTTGCTCTACGGAATGTCGCTGCTTTATGGGGCGACCGGCACGACGAAACTGGAGGGTATCGCGGCCGCGCTCAGCGGGCAGGATGTAGGCGTGGTGTTGGTGCTTGCTGTTGTGCTGGTCGGTGCGGGGATGGGCTTCAAGATCGCAGCCGTACCGTTTCATATGTGGGCACCTGACGTGTATGAGGGCGCGCCGACTCCCGTGACGGCATTTCTTTCCGTCGGTTCGAAGGCGGCATCGTTCGCCATGTTGCTGCGAATCTTCTTTGAAGGGCTCCCCGCCCTTGGCGCCGAATGGAAGATGCTGTTCTGGGTGCTTGCCGTGGTCACTATGACCGTGGGCAACATCGCGGCACTGACCCAGAGCAACTTGAAGCGGATGCTTGCGTACTCGTCGATCGCTCACGCGGGCTATTTACTGATTGGCGTGGTCGTTGGCACCGCACGCGGCGTGGAAGCGATGCTCGTGTATCTGGGGGTCTACCTCTTCATGCAGCTTGGCGCATTCGCCATCGTGACGGTGATGCGGCGAAGTGACGTTATCGGTGACGAGTTGAAAGACCTGAACGGTCTCTTGAAGAGAAGTCCGATTGCTGCTTTTGCGATGTTGTTCTTCATGCTGTCGCTCGGTGGCATTCCTCCGACCGCGGGTTTCATGGGTAAGATGTGGCTTTTCGGTGCCGCCGTCGATGGGGGGGCGATCTGGCTGGCGGTTCTTGCGGTAGCCAATAGCGCTGTCTCGCTGTATTACTATCTCCGCGTGGTCGTCTTCATGTGGGTCAACGAAGACGAGCCAGCGGGGTCTCCTATTACCATCGGTCCCGCCATGGCTGTTACCCTCGGTGTCGCGCTGCTCGGCACGATCATCCTGGGCGTCTATCCCCAGGCCCTCTTCGAGTACGCTGAGGCGGCCGCTCGCACTCTCGGGGGCGTCTCCTCCAGCGTCGCGCTCCAGTAAGTAATCCGACTGTCGCTCTTTCGCGCGTCGTTTTGGCGAAACCAACCGCAGGCGTTCCGCCCTCGACGGCGGCACCCGCGAAACCGTTAGATTTGTGCCTCAGAGGCTAATCTCAGGCACGGTGAAGATCCTGGCGGTGCGGTTGGAGGGAGCCGAATGTCTGAGAAGCCGAGCAGGAACGGTGAGCAAGTTCACCGTTCCATGGAGTGTTGCCTAGCTAGGTCGTGCGGTCTCGATCTGGTCTAAGGAGTCTTGAATGAGCCGGTCGTTGTCTTCTTGCGACAAGTTTTTCTTGATCAACTTCGAGGCCACGGCGAGCGACAGGTCTACCACTTCGCGGCGGATCTCCTGCACCGCGCGAGCGGTTTCCTGCTGAATCTGTCGCTCGGCGTTCTTGACCAGCCCAGCGGCCTCTTCCTTGGCTTTTCGCTTCAGGTCTTCGCGAACGGTCTCTGCTTCGGCCCGACTCCTGGACACGATCGTCTGGGCTTCTGCGCGAGCCTCGGCGACGATTTGAGCTGATTCTTGTTGTACCCGTACCAGTTCCTGTTTGATTTTTTCGGCGTCATCCAACGATTTTCGGATCGTCTCCTGACGTTCCTCAAGTGCCCGTAGCAGGGGGTTCCAGGCAAACTTTGCCAGCAGGCCAAGCAGGATCAGGAAGGTGAGAATGGTCCAGATGAACAAACCAGGATCTGGTTGGACCAACGGGTTATCCATGAGGCGCTCCTTCTGTGCGAATTCCCGTGTCGAGACGTCTGTCCATGCCAGGCTATCGCAGGAGGACGACGGTAAAGATGAACACCTCGGCCAGAATTGCCACTCCTTCGAGAAGGAAGAGGGGCAGGTTCACGGCGCCGGTAATCTCCGCGGCAGCGGAGGGCTGTCGAGCGATGCCCTCGGCCATGGCCGCCGCAAACCGACCGATACCGAGACCAGCGCCTATCACAACCAACCCGAGACCTATGGCGACTCCAGCGATGTACAGAAAATCCATTCAGCTAACCTCCGTGTGTGTTGTTACCAAGCTCCGAACTAGTGGTGGACGTTGATGGCCATGCCGATGAACACCGACGTCAACAGTGTAAACACATAGGCTTGAACCATGACGACGATGATTTCAAGTGCGGAAATGCCAACGGCGAGCGGCAGAGACATCGCGACGCCAACTCCCATGCCCACCGCTGCACTCTCAAACATCTCCGTGAAAAGAAACACCAGAGAGAGAATCGACAAAATCGCGATATGTCCTCCGGTCATGTTCGCCGCCAGTCGCATCGTGAGTGCGAACGGTTTGACGAACATACCCATGATCTCAATTGGTATAAGGAGGACGTAGATCGGTTTGGCGAGCCCGGATGGGACGAGGTTCTTCCAGTGTTTGACGAAGCCGTGAGCCATTGTTCCGGCGATGATGATAGCGAAGAAGGTGATCGTGGCCAGGGCCGCGGTGACGTTGTAGTTCGCCGTGACGGTCGTCCCGCCGTGCAACACGCCATTGATCAACGATTCTGCGTCGTGCCCGTTACCGAGCACGAATCGATCGACGAGCCCGAGTGCTTCGAACATCGGAATCAACCCGACGATGTTGGCGGCCAGGATGAACACGAACATAGTCAGGAGAAGGGGCGTCCAGGTGTTGACATACTTGGCGCCGACATTGGGTAGCACGACCGAGTCCCGAATCGATTGCACCAGCCACTCTAGTCCGTTCATGAATCCTGACGGGACTCGTCGATCTTGGTTCAAATACGCACGAGTGACCATCGTGATGACCACGAATAAGAGGCCAGCCACTAACCACATCATCATTACGTGCTTGGTTACTGAGAGGTCGATGCCCGCGATCGGTTCCAGGTGCACGAGGGGATGCTCAAGTGAGCTATTTGTGACGTGCTCGATGATCGTTGCTCCGGCGTCGAACCCTTCGGACGCATGTTCGACGTCCGCGGCGTGTTCTCCGACGTGCGGGGTGGCTTCTTCCTGGTGTTGTGCACTCATAACGGTAGGCCGCGCGAAAGTTCAGCGGCCGGTGCGTTTCTGCCGGTTTGGGCGAACAGAGTCTTGAAATACAGTGCTTCGGTGATTTGGAGCCCGACGAAGTACACGGTAAAGCTGATCATGAACGGGACAGGGGCAGCGTTGAGTAGACCGATCGTCACGGTGACGTACGCCGCGTAGAATAACATCTTCACGCCGAAGGCCAGTGTCATCCTTCTAGTAAACGCGCTCGGGTTTGTCCGTGCGGTCTGTTCGACCATGACGATGGTGGCAATCCCGACGACCAAAGGTGCGGCCATTCCGAGGAACACCGCCGCAGTCGCGTCCGGCGCCACCAGCGCGGCAAGACTACAGGTAGTCACGCAGGCGGCTACGAGTGCACCCGAGAGCTTCATTTCTTCCAGATTGTCTTTGCCAACTCGTAAAAACCGACGACTAACCCCAACAACATCCCCGTCAGTAGGAACCACGGCGTCGCGGTTGCAGCCCACCGGTCTACAAGATGCCCAAGCCCGCCCAGTAGCAAAATGGCGCCGATGAGCGTATACCCTACCGATGCCGCCGGACCTGAGCGGCGAAGGTTCTCCTGCAAGGCCGAAAACGATCTTGCGAGAAAATGATCACTCGGGTCGGGCATGTGATGAACCAGCAGCGGGAACTCCCGATTCCCAGGGATGTCTCCGCGTTCGGTCCTCCCGAGCGTTAGGGTACGCTGTGTAATCGCTGTGGCTGGTTCCAGCCACTCGCAATCGCCGGATCATACAGGCTGAATGGACCGCTGGCAACCTGGTCTCCGGCCCCTGGTCGGCCGATTTCATCGCTATCGGAGGAATTCTATGGGCCAGGTTGTGACTCAGGTCGACGCCTTCACAGACACCAGGTTTTCCGGCAACCCAGCCGCCGTCTGCGTGCTCTCAGAGGCTCTGCCAGACGATTGGATGCAGGCGGTAGCCCGTGAAATGAATCTGTCTGAAACCGCGTTCGTTGTGCGACGGGAGGGTGGTTTCGACCTACGCTGGTTCACGCCGGTCACCGAGGTTGCGCTATGTGGCCACGCAACTCTGGCCAGCGCTCACGTGTTATGGGAAGACGGACATTTGGGTCCAGACGAGCAGGCCTGGTTTCATACGAAGAGTGGTCCACTGTCGGCGCGGCTTCTTGACGGCTGGATCGAACTCGATTTTCCGGCTGAGCCGCCCACGCGTCTTTCTGAGCCGTTGCCAGACCTGTCGGATGCCCTCGGGGTGACTCCGCGTTGGATTGGTCGGAACCGGTTCGACCATCTCGTTGAGGTCGAGTCCGAGGAGGTTGTACGAGCGAGCAAGCCAGATTTCGGTCGGCTCCGGGGTCTGTCTGACCGTGGCGTCATCTTGACCAGCCTGGCGTCCACTGCTCGTTACGATTTCGTTTCCAGATTCTTCGCACCCCGTGCTGGAATCGACGAAGATCCCGTGACTGGCTCAGCGCACTGCTGTCTGGGGCCGTTCTGGAGAGACCGTCTCGGACAGGACCGTTTCGTTGCCTATCAGGCGTCAGCTCGTGGAGGGGTGGTGAACGTGAGGGTTGCAGGTGCCCGCGTGAAGTTGAGTGGTCAGGCCGTCACAGT
>DQEK01000352.1:0-156 GCA_003533545.1 Acidobacteriota bacterium
CCACACGGGCACCCCGGCCGCGATGGTGTTGCCGTCTTCCAGTTCAAAGAGCACCAACTCGTACGCACCGGCGGCCAGTACAGCCGACACAGTGGTACCCACTACCGCAGCAAACACCTCGGTCACCTGCCGCGCACGTCCCGCGGGAATAAAGGT
>DQEK01000352.1:482-3561 GCA_003533545.1 Acidobacteriota bacterium
GCCGTCGCCAGCGCAATCAACTTGCCATCCCGTGCGGCGAGCGCCGCACCGAGGAAGCCTACCCATAGAGTGAGATGCTGAACAAAAGAGATGGACCCTGGAATACCGCCCGAGAAGAACGGCCGGACCACGATCTCGGCCAAGGGCAGCAACACCATCACCGCCAACGCCAGATTGGCGACCAGTTCTTCGACACCACGAAACGCGCGGACCATGACCGGCCGCGCGCCTGCGGCCTCGACGACCGTGCTATCACTCATAGATGGTGGCGAAGATCGCGCATGCATTTACCGGGAAGCACGGAAGGCATCTCGCTCTCGAACCGCAAGGTCGTAGACATCGGGTGGAATCATGGTGCCACGCCAAGACGCCGTCATCCGGTCCGCCGTCTGTCGGAACGACGCCTTGACCCCCTCATCGAGTTCGACCACTGTGAGCCCTCGGGCTTTCATTTCATCGATAGACGAACGCTCCTGAGCAGGCGCATCCCGGCGCAGAGTGTCTTCGAACCGCTTCGCCGAGGCACGAATGAGTTGCTGGTCCTCATCGCTAATGCGCCCCCAAGCCCGTTCCGTCACCACCGTGACCCCTAGGAACGGCGCCAGCGGCACATCGACCATGAACGGGGCTTCGTCGTACCATCCCAACAGCAACGCCGTATAGGGGGGACTTGGATATGCGTTAATGAGGCCGGTGCTCAACCCCAACAGCACGTCGGTAACCGCCAACGGTTCCGGATCGAACCCATTCTGCTTGTACCACTGCAACATTTCCTCGTCGCCTGCCGTCGTGAAGATCTTCGTCTCTTTCAGCTGCTCCAAAGTCTCAACGCGGTCGGCGGTGAAAAAGTGGAGCCAGCCACCAAAACCATAATTGAGCAGCACCAATCCCTCATCGGCCAGCGCCTCCTCAAAGGTTGGAGTCAGCTTCTCAACAACGTGGAACGCCTCGTCGAGCGACTCGAAGAAAAATGGGACGCCCAGTACGTTGAAGGCCTCTGCGACCTCGCTCGGCTGGACGAGGACAGCAGCTTGGGGGCGCCCTGCGCGAAGCCGCCGAGCTAACGTCGCCTCGCTCGTTGCCCCCCCGGATTGAACGCGTACCCGCACACGCCCATCCGTGTCCCTTTGAATATCGGCGGCCATCTGTTTCAAGCCGCGGTCATAAACCGAATTGACCGGTAGAATCGACCCAAGTTGGATGGTCTGTGGCCGCTGAGCGAGCAGCGTAACTGAGGCCAACGAGACCGCCGACCCGATAACGAGGGATCGAAAATTCATGGACGAACCTCCTCGGTGTTCGCCGGATCGAAAAACAGTTCGTCGGCGTGGTCCAACAGGGACTGTGCCCGCCTCTGATTGATCAAGTTCAAGAGCCGGTGGCTGGTGTCCTCGTCAGGGTCGACCGCAAGCGCCAGCCGAAGCAGTCGTTCCCATTCGGCACGCTCCTCGCTCGGCTGCAGCACCCCGGTTGCGTAGCTCACGTACGGCGACGCGTCCAACCCGTTGGACAACTCCACCGCGCGGTCGAAATGCTCTTTCGCCCGTTGCGGTGACCCACCCACCTCGGCCGGCAACGATTCCAAGATGATAAGTGCCCCGTGGACGGCTCCGCGGTTGTAATCCTCGTCGAGTTCAAGCGCCCGGGCCAGCAGAGCGCGCACCGCCGGCAAGTCAGCGACCAATTCCGGCAACATCGTGTTAGCAATCGCCAGGCCCCACGCGGCGCCCAATAGATAGAGAACCTCAACGTCATCACCGTCGGTCACCATCAGGGCGCTTGTCGGGTCCTGACGCAACCCCTCGGCGAGACCGTCGTATCTCGACTCAAGACTACGGAGACAGTAGTTTCGAGCCCGCACATAGTAGGCCGCCGCACGGTCACGCAATTCTAGCGCGCGTCCGTAATCGTCCCATTCCGCCAACTCGGCATCAACCTGAAGAAATGCATTGCCGTATAGCGTGAACCCGCTGCAGGCAAACACCAGCGCCTGGTCCTGCTCAGGTTCCGCATCCAGAATGGATTCGATGGTCTTGAGAAGAAACGGCAATGAATCTCGGACTAATTCGGGATCTTCCTCGGAGAGGTACACGTCCGGGTTCGCCAATGTCGGCACGATGGCGTTAACCGCCATTGACCGTAACGAACAGCCGGTGAACGCGGTCACGACGACAACCACCAAAAGCCGCGACCGGACCAAGCGCCTCACTGAGCTTTCCATGAGCAGAAACGACCCAGCCTGAAAACTAGACGATTTGTCTCCCGTCGAGGCCGGATTGCCAATGATATCAGCGTTTACCTGAGCTGTTGGGACAGGTCGTGTCGAAGCAATGAGGACAATCCGTGCCAAGATCTGGTTAATGTCCGAGTTCGTCCGCATCCGCCGTGGGTGGTTCCGCATGGGAAGCGACGAGGGCCACAAAACCGAGCGACCCGTGCACTGGACCTGGATAGACACCTTCGAAATGGCCATTCACCCGGTCACGCGTCACGAGTACGCGCTATTCCTTGGAGACACAAAACACGAACCGCCAAGGGAATGGGACAATCCCGCCCTCCAACTGCGAGACCAGCCCGTGGTCGGTGTCAGCTGGTATGACGCGCAGGCCTATTGCGTCTGGCGCTCTCAGCGTAGCAGCCCCGTCAGGCTCCCTACGGAAGCAGAGTGGGAACGAGCGGCACGCGGCGGACCCGATGGTCAGCGATATCCGTGGGGCGACCAAATCCCGGCCTGGGTCCCTAACAATGGACGCGGTCCACTCGAGGGCCCTTGGTCGGTGACTCTGGGAGAACCGAACCGATTCGGGCTCTTCGGAATAGCCAGCAATATCCACGAGTGGTGCTCAAACTGGTACGACCGCCACTTTTACGAAGCGTCCCCCGCGCTCAACCCTTCTGGCCCGGCGGAAGGGCGTCGACGAGCGTCACGGGGCGGTGCTTGGAGGCATGCACTGACGATTGACCGCACGGCAGCGCGCAGCAGCCTGGACCCATCGTTCCGCTACACCGACTACGGGTTCCGATTGGCCCGATAGTAAGAGTCCTAACGAAGCAAGCCCATGACTGAGTACGAGTTCGC
>DQEK01000230.1:0-2000 GCA_003533545.1 Acidobacteriota bacterium
GGAGCTGGTCGCGCGCTGATAAGGACGTCGCTCGCGCCCTAGGAACAGGTCTTTAAACTGGTTCATTCCTGCGTTAGTGAATAACAGGGTGGGGTCGTCGGACGGGACTAGTGAGGCACTTCGGACCACTTCGTGGTCGTGGCTCCCGAAATACTCGAGAAAGCTCTGGCGGACCTCCAGGGACGTCATCCGGCTATTCTTCCACAAAAGTCCCGTTCCCTTCGGCACGTGACAGGAGTTGCGCGACGATGCGATCCGTCGGGAATCCCTGACGAAGTAAGGAGTGGTAAAGCCGGCGGAACTGTGCGCGGTCACGGACCGGTCCGTCGAGGCGCTTGTCGATAGCATGTTCGAGCACCGTCTCTTCGTCCGTTTCCGAGAATACGTCGGCGACCGCTTGACCAGCGGTCTCGGCGTCGATGCCGAGGGCTTCTATTTCTCGACGGGTACGTCGTTTGCCTCGGAACTTCACTTCAGCGGCCCGACGGGCATAGGCATGCGCCACTCGACCGTCGTCGACTGCGCCGTTATGGGTCAGCCTGGTGATGGCGGTTTCGATCTCAACGGCGGGCAGTTCACGCCTGACCAGGCGTTCACGAAGCTGATTGCTGGACAACTCGCGACGTGCCAGCAAACGAAGAGCAATTTGATAGGCGTTAACTGTGCGTGGGGCAGGCATCCGTGCAGCGCACCGCGTTCAGAACGGGGTCTGATTTTTGAGTTACGGCATTGGATGATGGGAGGGTCGTTTCTCCCGGCATGATGCGAAGCGCTCGCGCCGTGGCCGCTAGTGCGTTGAAACGTTCAGTAATGTCCACGTGCGCGGTCCGTAAGTGCTTTTCACAGTCCGTGACCAGAGATTAGTGGTTGGAAAAGCTAAGAGGCCGCTCCTTGGGTCGCGTAAACCGGTGTTAGCCAACCGTGGGCGTCCGGGACATTGCCGTTTACGACGTCGAAGAAACGACGTTGAATGGCGGCCGTCACCGGACCGCGCTGGCCACTACCGATAGTCACTTTGTCTATGCTACGGATAGGGGAGACTTCCACTGCGGTTCCCGTGAAGAACACCTCGTCAGCGATGTAGAGCATCTCGCGTGGGATTGGTCGCTCGCGCACCGAAATCCCAAGGTCGCCCGCCAAAGTCATGATGACATCGCGCGTGATCCCAGGCAAAACCGAACCACCCATCGGTGGCGTGAAGGCGATGTCGTCGCGAATGACGAAGATATTCTGGCCGCTACCCTCGCTCACCAAACCGGACGTATCCAGGGCGATGCCCTCGTCGTACCCGTTCAGGGTTGCCTCCATCTTGATGAGCTGCGAGTTGGCATAGTTGGCCGTCGACTTGGCCATTGCAGGAAACGTGTTCGGCGCGCTGCGCGCCCACGAGCTCACCTGGACGTCGACACCTTTCTCGAGTGCGTCTTCACCGAGATAGGCACCCCAGTGCCACGTAAGGATCGCCGCCTCGACTGGACACTTGAAGGGGCTGACACCTAGTTCGTGATACCCCCGGTAGATCAGTGGTCTGATATAGCACGCGGTATAACCGTTGGCACGAATCGTCTCGAGTACCGCTTCGTGAAACGCGGGCAGGTCGAGGTCGTAGCTCATCCGGTAGACCTTAGCGGAGTCATACAGGCGTCGGAGATGTGTATCTAGTCGGAAGCAGGCCGCTCCCGTCGGCGTGTCGTAGCATCGCGCACCTTCGAACACGCCGCTGCCGTAATGGATGACGTGCGAACCGACATGGATATTCGCGCTGTCCCAGTCGACGAGTTCGCCGTTCATCCAGATTTTGCCGCTGCCAAAACTCATAAAAACCCACTAACCAAACGCAATATCAGTGACTTAGACCAGACACTGAACCGTCCGGAAGTTTAGCATGGCGAAAGAGAATCTTCGCGGAGGTGCCGGCGTTGCGTGCACGCTATGGAGCCTCCCCGCAGAAAGGGCAGTGGTCGGCGCGAGCGTGGAGTGGTTTTCGGCAGTGCCAGCAG
>DQEK01000230.1:2310-2453 GCA_003533545.1 Acidobacteriota bacterium
TGGTTTTCGGCAGTGCCAGCAGAAACGGCCGGCTGGGGTGCCGCTTGCCCCGCGGGGCCCTTGAATCTGACTAACTGACGTCTCCGGGGCGCCGTTTCTCGGCGGGACAGCGTTCGGTGCGGCAGACGGAGGTGGCGTGGCCC
>DQEK01000230.1:2854-3034 GCA_003533545.1 Acidobacteriota bacterium
GCGACCTTTGGGGCGAGTGCTTGCATCACGACGTCGCTGAGCGCGGTAGGGATCGCACCGTTGAGCAACCGCGGAGAACGTACCAATTCCCCCCTTTGCAACCTATCAAGATCGCTTGGAGTTGGGGCTTGGTAAGGTAGCGCCCCAGTCAGCATTTGATAGACGGTGATGCCGGGGGAA
>DQEK01000128.1:0-4183 GCA_003533545.1 Acidobacteriota bacterium
AGTACCTACCCCGTGGAGGCGGGCTTGACGCAAACGGTGTGGGACCGGAATTACATGCGGTCCTACGGGCTCTATGCGCAGGACCAGTGGTCGCTGGATCGCCTGTCGATCAACGCGGGACTCCGATTTGACTATTTCCGCGGTGGCTATCCGGCCCACTCGATGCCTGAGACCCGTTGGGGTGCCGCGAGCTCGTTCCCTGGGGCAGACGTGGCGACGTGGAAGGACCTGTCGCCTCGGCTGGGAGTGGTCTACGACCTCACGGGCGACGGCAAAACCGCACTCAAGGTGACGGCGAACCGCTACGTCGATGGCATTGGTACGAACTTCGCGAGAAATATCAACCCGGCGCTCCAAAACACCACCGTGTCTCGCACGTGGTTCGATGGCCTCGGGAGCGCAGCGTTCGGCATTCCTGCGAGATACTGCTTTTCCCCCGCAGGGGTCCCGGACTACGCCTATCTCCTCGGGCTCGCACCAACAAGCCCCTATTGTGTCCCGGGCGACGGCATTGCCCAGGGCGACCCCCGCATCGTGGGACCCAACGGCGAATTGATTCAAGCGGCGAGCAACGCGGCGTTCGGAACGCCCGAAATTACGCAGTTCTTTGACCCGGCGTGGTCCAACGGTTGGGGGAACCGATTCGCGAACTGGGAGTTTTCAGCGGGGGTGCAGCGTGAGTTGCGCCAGGGCATGTCGCTGAACGTCAGCATGTTTCGACGCGTTTTTGTTAACTACCAGGCGGAAAACAACCGACTGCAGAATGCCGCGGATTACGATGCGTTCAGCGTGACGGTGCCCACGGATGCCCGTTTACCAACCAGTGGGCAAGTGCTGAGCGGGTTCTATGAGGTGTCGCCAGCGAAGTATGGGTTGGAGGACGCGATCACCACCTCTGCGGACAATTTCGGTACTCGGAAACGGCACTGGACCGGCGTCGACGTCACGGTTAATGCCCGGATGGACAACGGGCTGCTGCTACAGGGTGGTCTCAGTTCGGGGACCACGCTGAATGACAGTTGCGACCTCAGCGCGAACTTGAACAACCCGAGCCAGGTGTGGTGCAAGACGTCAACGCCGATGCTGACGCAGATCAAGATGCTGGGCTCGTACTCGTTGCCGGGTGGGGTCGAACTCGCCGGCACGTTCCAGAGCTTGCCAGGGCAGCAGGTCGCGGCGTTTGTGACCTTCCTAGCGCCGGAGATCTCCGCGTCTCTGGGTCGTGCAAGCAACAGCGCAAATACGGCGCTCAACGTGATCGAACCCGGCACGGTGTACTCGGCGCGGCTGAACCAGTTCGACCTCCGTGCCACGAAGCTGTTCACCAGTGCGGGATCGGCCATACGGGTGATGTTCGACATCTACAACCTCTTCAACGACAGCACGCCGCTGGAATTGAATAACCTCTACGGGTCTTCGGACGGCGGGGGCACCTCGTGGCAGCGGCCGCAGTTGATCATCCCAGGCCGGATGGCGAAGTTCGCGTTCCAGTTCGATTTCTAGAGTCAGTTCTCGTGCGACCGGTGGGAGCCGGGGAGGCCGTTACCAGCCTCCTCCCCCCGGTCGCTGATGAGTTGGATGGGGTGCGCGCAACGGAAGGTGGAACGTTCAGGGGCGCGCACCTCGTCATCCGACTCTCGTGCATCCACTGTCCAGGAGGTGATCGGTGCGGAATTGGGTTATGACCGTGGTCTGCGTGATGGTGGCGCTGCTTGTGGTTGGTGGGTTGTTGCCAGAGTCCGTGCTCGCTCAGGGCCAGCCTGGGGAGGCGGCGACTGCACCGGCCCCGCGGACGCCATGGGGCGACCCAGACGTGGGAGGGATGTGGGACTTCCGCACGTTAACCCCGCTGCAACGTCCGGCCCAGATGGCGGACAAAGGGTTCCTCACGGACGAGGAAGCCGCGGCGTTTGTGCAGCAAACCCTGCAGGCCCGGGACAAGGACCGTCGGTATGACAACCCGCAGATTGATGTCGAGTTCGCATATAACCAGTTCTGGTGGGATTACGGCACGACGATCACTGATGACAAGCGGACGTCCCTGATCGTGGACCCACCAGATGGGAAAATCCCCAGTCTGACAGCGGAGGCGCAGGAGCGAGTCAGGATACGCAACCAGCGGCCCGTGACCGAGCGGGTCGTGCTGGGGTCCCTCGCACATGGTCCGGAAGATGTCGGTCTATCGGAGCGGTGTTTGCTGGGGTTTAGTTCTGGTCCGCCGATTGTGCCAAGTGAATACAACAACATCCTTCAGGTGCTCCAGACGCCTGAACATGTGGTGATTTTCACGGAGATGATTCACGAGGCCCGGGTCGTCCCGTTGGACGGCCGTGCGCATCTCCCAGGAGATGTCTCGCAATGGCTCGGGGACTCACGTGGGCATTGGGAGGGTGACACGCTGGTTGTCGACACGACCAATTTCACAGACAAGGCCAGTTTCAACGGGGGATTGGTCGGGAGGGGGGCGTCTGGTGAGACCTTCCACTTGGTCGAGCGGTTGACGCGTGTGAACGCAGAGACTCTTCTTTACGAGTTTACGGTTGAGGACCCGACCTGGTGGGCGCGCCCGTGGACGGCGGCCATCCCGATGAAGACCACCCAGGGGCCAATCTTCGAGTACGCATGCCACGAGGGGAACTACGGCATGGCTAACCTGCTCACCGGAACACGCGCCCAGGAGCCATAGGAGGCTCCGCGCCGAGCGGCGCAGTTACACCTGGAGTCGGACGTCCCCGTGCCCAAAGAGGAATGTGGGTAGTGCGGTTGCGGCGGCCCTCCGCCTCACCATCTCGAACTGCAGCAGCCGAGGGATCATAGTACGGAACGCGGCTGCCCACACCGTGTGGCCCATGACCAGGCGTGGTGGGATGGACTGGAACCGCTGCATCAGCGCGAGTTCAGGGGTACGTTCGTGCTCGATGGCCTCCGTGGCGGCAGCGATGCGTTGACTAGCCCTCGGTTGGCGCAGGACGGGCACGAGGTGGTTGGCCGCCACAACGACATCACGCAGCGCGATGTTGATGCCCTGGGCGCCGACCGGTGACATCGTGTGAGCGGCGTCCCCGATCACGAGCGCTCCTGGCGCCGACCAGTGCGTAACCCGATCTGACACCGTCGATAGAAGAAACGGGTTCGTGAGTGAACCTTTGTGTGCGCGGAGGTGTGTGGCGAGGTCAGGCGTCACATGGTGTGCCATCTCTTCGATCCACTCGGAGATGCCGCGTCGCCGGAGTTCACCGTAGGTCCCCTTGTGGATGATCCACGCCGTCTGTAAGAAGCCGTCCGCCGAGGGATAGGCGATCAGGAGATGGCGGCGCCCGAAATATGCCCGAAACGGCGCTTGGTCGCCGATGTACTCCGGTAGCGGCGTTTTAAACCAAACGATGTCGAAGTCGATTCCATGCTTATGTGCCTGTAAGTTGCATGCTCGACGAACGATCGAATTGCGGCCGTCCGCCCCAACGACAAGATCGCTGTGGAGGGTTTGGTCGCCGCTTGGCCCTCGTAGCGCGACCCCTGTCACATGGCCATCGGCACGGAGAAGCTCGTTCACGGTAACGCCTAGCTCCACTCGAAAATGAGGTAGTGTTCGCGTTCGCTCAATAATCGCTTTGAGGAATGCCGGCTGGGACAGGGCTGTGAGTGGCGACGAACCAAACGTGTCGGCATTGAATGGGACCTGAAAGACCGGTCTGCCGTTTGCGTATAGTTCAAAGGCCGTCGGGACCACGTGCGGTATGGTCGTCACAATGTTGTGCAATCCCATCTCCCGTAACGCCTCGAACCCGCTAGGCAGCAGGACTTCGCCTCGGAATTCACGGCTAAAATCGTGGTGACGCTCAAGCAGTGTGACGGGGATGCCACGCGACGCCAGTAAATAGGCGAGGCTCGCGCCAGCGGGACCGGCACCCACGACGATAACTGTCGTCTCAGACCGGGACATTGACCTCCTAGTGTGACTCAGAGCGAGCCTTGTAGGTGCATCGGATGGATGGTCGGGTTTTCGCCGATGGTTGCAGTCAGGCCCACGCTATACTCGCCTCATCGTTTCTCCCGAGTATCGGCGACGGGAGATAGCCCTGGTGGGGAAACTTATGCGCATAGATATTAAGCGGGTGACGTTGGTCTTGGCAGCGTTTGTAGCCTTGCTCATGGCGGGGATTGGTATCGCGCGGCTCGTCTC
>DQEK01000128.1:4491-18468 GCA_003533545.1 Acidobacteriota bacterium
TGGTATCGCGCGGCTCGTCTCGCCAGATTACGGCCAGGCGTTCGTCGAGGTCATGGCCTCGATCTATCCCGGATACGCAGGTGACGCAACGGTGGGGCAGGTGATTATCGGGGCGTTGTACGGGGCACTGGACGGTGCCATTGCTGGCGTCGTCTTTGCAGGCCTCTACAATTGCTGCTCTGACCGGCCGAATTGAAATCCGACCGCTACTCCGAGATCGCGAACGCCACCAACTCCTGATTCCCACCGGACCCGGTGGCAATCACCACGAATTGGCGTCCGTCAGATGTTTGGTACGTCATCGGGGTCGCTGTCGACCGCTCGTTAAGGGGACCTGCCCAGAGTTCGTCTCCGGTGGCCTTGTCGAATGCGTACAGGGCATTCTCGCCGCCTCCAGCGAAGACCAAGCCACCTCTAGTCACAATTGCTCCTGGTGCTCCTGGCGTTCCCAGTCGCTCGGGCACGTCGATCCCGTCGAGTGCGGGATGGCGACGAATGCGCTCGCTACCGCGACCGAATGGCACCCGCCAGGCAATGTCGCCTTCATGCATGTCGATTGCCACGAGAAAACCATAGGGTGGTTTATTCAAGGGTAAGCCCCCTTCGAACATCGCTTGTCCGCCCGATGCCGTGTCGTAGCCAACATAGTCCGGTTCCGTGGCGTCAGCGAACGGGTTACGGGTGTTCTCTGGGTCGAAGCGTTCTAGGGTCATGACCGCCGGCATGTTCGAGGTTTTCACGTAGAGGAAGCCAGTGCCGGCGTCGAAGGCCCCGCCGCCCCAATTGACGGCCCCGCCGCCGCCGGGCCGTACGAGTGATCCCTCTATGCTGGGCGGCGTGTAGAGCGGCCCAAACCGGAACTGTTGCATGGCCATGCGTGCTGCGCCTTGCAGTTCCGGGGTGAGATCGAAGGCATCGTCAAGGGTCATGCCCGTGGTGGGAATCAGCGCGGGCGGACGAGTAGGAAATGGCTGGGTGGACGAAGTCTGCTCGCCGGGCACGTCGCTCTGAGGCACCTCCCGTTCCTCGATGGGCCAGATGGGCTCACCGGTGGTTCGGTCAAAGACGAATGTTAAACCTTGCTTCGTGAGTTGGGCGACGGCGTCGATTGATCTTTCGTTCACCGTCAGGGGGAAGAGGATCGGCTGTGTCGGTAGGTCGTAGTCCCAAACGCCGTGATGCACCATCTGGAAATGCCACGTGCGTTCCCCCGTATTCGCGTTGAGTGCCACCAGACTCTCAGCGAACAGATTGTCGCCGAGGCGTTGTCCGCCGAAATAGACGTTGGTCGGGTTGCCGACCGGGAGGAAAACCAGTTCGTTGGCCTCGTCGACGGTAACCCCGGCCCAGACGTTGGTGGCGCCGGTATGCCGCCACGCTTCGTTCTCCCAGGTTTGGCTGCCGAACTCGCCCTCCTGTGGAATGGTGTGGAAACTCCATACGAGGGAGCCGGTCCGGGCGTTGTACGCGCGGACGTCCCCTGGGGGGGTCCGCCGGTAGATGACGCGGTCACCGACGGCGCTGCCGACAATAACCAAGTCTTTGTACATAACCGGCGCCGCGTTGAACTCGAAGTGGCTACGGTCGATGGACCAGATCAGGTCCTGGCTGAGGTCGACGACTCCGTTGTTCCCGAATGATTCGACGATTTCGCCCGTGCTGGCATCAAGGCAAAACAATCGGTAACGACTGGCTAGAAAGATACGCAGGTCCTCGCCGTCCCGCCACGCGGTGACGCCACGGTGCCGGAAACCGCCGCCCAGCGCGGGCATGCCGTCTTCATAGGCACGGGGGTCAAAGACCCAACGTTCAGAGCCGGTGACTGGATCGAGGGCGGCCACCCGATTGTAGTTTGAACTCACGTAGAGCGTGCCATCGAGCATGATGGGTGTGCTGGTGAAACTGCCTGGCACGGTACCGAATTCCGGCCTGGCGCGGTCCTCTGGATGCCAGGTCCAGGCGACCTCGAGTTGTTGGATGTTTTCGGGGGTGATGTGATCGGCATCAGAGGACCTGGTGTTGGCTTGGTCACTTCCCACGTAGGCCCATTCGACAGACTCACCATTCGGTTGACCGGCAGTCACGGTGCCGCTGGTTGCGAGCACGAGCGCCCAAAGAAGACCCGTGAGCGATGGCCGTCCAATGATCATGCGGCAAATCCTTTCAATGTCGAGGGTGCGTCCGCACAGCCGTAGCAAGGCAACGATGTTACCCCCCGGAGCGATTGAAACGCGAGTGTCCCTGTGAGGGCGAGATGATGGCGTCTCGGTCTATTGTGCGCCGCGACGCGTAAGGCCTCGCATTGCCTGCAAGCCAGCGGTAGGATGGGGCCGACGGTTTCTCGGGCGTGTTGGTGGAGGAGGAGCATGGTGTGTCGTTCTACGGGTCTCGCCGTCCTCGTCGCGACGGTGCTCGGGTTAGCGAACGCGTCGGTAGGCCTTTCCCAAGTAGAGTCACCCCGCTGGGTGACGGCCTGGGCGACCTCTCAGCAAGGGCTCGGACAATCTGACGTTACTAATATGACCGTGCGTCTGATTGCTCGGGTCACCGCTAGTGGCGAATCTATCCGGATTCGCCTTGACAACGGTTACGGAACGGAACCGCTCCGTGTCGGCGCCGCGTCGGTCGGGCATCGGATGCGCGGTGCAGGCCTGATTCCAGGCACGAATCGTCCGGTACGCTTCAACGGGCAACGGAGCGTCACGATTGCGCCTGGGTCTAGTGTGCAGAGTGACCCAGTTCCACTCTCTGTTTTGGCGCGACAGGACCTTGCCGTGAGCTTGTACGTGTCAGGGGCGGAGGTCCGCCCCAGTGTGCATCGTGGCGCTCTCGTGACGTCATACGCCAGCGCCAATAACGCAGGGGATTTGACGGGCGATGAGGGGCGAAGTGGATTCGGCGAAACGATAACGGCGATGTGGTGGCTCAAATCCATCGACGTCTTGACCTCGTCGGTTGGTGGTGCTGTCGTCGCGTTCGGTGACTCGATCACAGATGGTTCGTGCTCGACTCTGGATGGTTACGATCGTTGGGAAGATTGGCTCGCGGTGCGTTTTGACGCAGTCGACGACGTGGCGGAACGCCGAGCGGTCGTCAATGAAGGCATTGGTGGGAACACGGTGACTCGTGAGGATCTCCGACCGCTCCCAACCAGCATGGCGGGGGTCGATCGACTTGAACGCGACGTGTTGTCGCATCATGGTGTGACCGATGTCATTCTCTTCATGGGCACGAACGACATTCGACGGGAAGCGTCGGCAAGGCAAGTGATCGCCGGGATGGAGGCCATCATCGACCGGCTGCGTACTCGAGAATTGCGTATTCATGGTGCAACCATCATCCCGCGACATAATCGCGCGCCGAGTGAAAACAACTCTGGCTGGACTCCAGAGAAAACCCGTGTTCGCAATGAAGTGAATGATTGGATTCGAAACAACGCGCCATTCGATCGGGTGCTCGATTTCGACGCGGTGGTGAGGGATCCCTCGGACCCCGACCTTATTTTTCCAGCCTATAACTGCGACGACATCCACCCGACTCCACGCGGCTATTACGAAATGGGGTGGTCGGTGCCCCTCGGAATAGTACGGAGATAGTGGGGACTGTTAGGAATGTGTGCTGCAACCTCTCGCTCTGGGCTAGACTTCTCACGGTTCCTTATTGAACTCGGAGGAGGCTGATGACAACTCGCTGTGCACGGTTCATCGTGGGCGCCATTTTCGTGGCAGCAGGTGGTGCATGGATTCACGCACAGGAGCCCGATGTTGAAGGCGCCAACGCAGTGCTCCCATGGGCCTATGTACTCAATGACGCAGCGCCTGAGAATGGCGCCACTCCAGACCCAGACGAGGTGGTGACCGTCCCGGGGAGCAGCGTATCGATGCCGCGTTCGGCGATCAACATCAACAATGGACCGCCAGATTGGCACCCGGAGGGGCACCCGCCGATGCCAGAGGTCGTGGCGCGGGGCGGCGGTGATGGTGTGGTCGCGTGTGGTTACTGTCATCTTCCGAACGGACAGGGAAAGCCGGAGAATGCCGGCGTGGCCGGGCAGCCGTACGAATACATCGTGCAGCAGATGTCTGACTGGCGAAACGGTCTTCGTAAGACGGGGGAACCGAGGATGGGGCCACCGTCCTTTATGGAGCGAATCGGCCTGGCTGCTACGGATGCCGAGGCTCGGGTTGCCGCGGAATACTTCGCGTCAATGGATTTCAAGCCGTGGATCCGAGTAGTGGAGACCGACATGGTTCCCGAGACACGGTTCTCCGGTTGGATTCACAAGGTGATCGATGGGGGCGGCATGGAGCCCATCGGCACGCGCGTGGTCGAAACGCCGGAGGATCTGCATCGGACCGAATTGCGTGATGATGCCTCAAGCTTTATTGCCTACGTGCCCACCGGGGCGGTCGAACGAGGAGAGCATCTCGTAACCACCGGTGGGAACGGCAGAACAGAGATTTGTTCTACTTGCCATGGGCCTGAGTTACGCGGACTGGGACCGGTGCCGGCGTTGGCGGGACGGTCTCCGAGTTACATTGCGCGCCAACTCTACGATCTACAGACGGGTATGCGTAACGGCGCGTGGTCAGACCTTATGGACGCAACTGTTGCCGATCTGACCGTAGAGGACATCGTCAACATAGCCGCGTACACCGCGAGCATCGAACCGTAGGTGCCTCGCACCTGACTGCGTGGGCCTGAGTCACGTCTTCGCGACGACGGCACGTCGAACTGCGGCATCTTAGTCGATGATTGCCGACCAGTCCTGCTTTGTGAATCGCTGGTAGAGAATCGCGCCAGCGACTACCGCCACCGCCAACCAGGGTGCCCCTTTCCAGGGGCCGTGTAGGAGCGTCGCGCCAGTCCCGAAGAGTGTGGCGTACACGAGCACCACGCCAGCGGCCCAATCTAACAGCTGACCACCGACTGATGCTGGTGGGGGCATACCGGCGAGGCTGGCGACGTGCGTCCAACCGGGGCCACCGGGGCGAACACGTTTATAGAAGGCGACGAGCGTGGCGTTGGGCTCGGCCGGGGTGAGCCAGGTAACGGTCAACCAGCATCCAGTTGTCCAGCCGACGAGCACGATCAACGAATTCGGAAAGGTGACCGACGTGAACAACGAGAGCCAGGCGAGGCCAATGACTGGGGCGATCATGGCCGAAATCTCTGACCAGGCGTTCACTCGCCACCAGTACCAACGCAGAATGAGCACCAGGCCAATGCCGGCGCCTGATTCCAAAATGAACTCCCACGCTTGCCTGACCGTGTCGAGATACATCGTGACTGCGACACTGATCAGCATGACCGCGAGGGTCGTCAGACGTGCGACCCGAACATAGTGAGCGTCATCCGCGTCCGGGCGCACAAATCGTTCATAGACGTCGTGAACCAGGTATGAGGTGCCCCAGTTGAGCTGTGTGGACATCGTGGACATGAATGCGGCGACGAGACCGCCCAATACCAAGCCTCGCCAGCCGGGCGGCACGTAGTCGCGAATGAGCAGCGCGTATCCGGCCTCGCGGTCGCTGATGCCGGGATAAAGCAACAGCGCCGCTAGTCCAGCGAGGATCCACGGCCAGGGTCGTACACAGTAGTGCGCGAGGGTAAACCATAGGGTGGCAAGCAGGGAATGTCGCTCATTTCGTGCGGACATCATGCGTTGGGCAAGATAGCCGCCGCCACCAGGTTCTTGCCCGGGATACCAGGTTGCCCACCACTGGACACCGAGGAAGGCAATGAAGGCGGTGACCGAAAGCGCGAACGTGCCCTCTGTGGTGCCGCCCGTGGTCTCTAATGACGGGAAAAATCTGAAGGTCTCGCCCGGTAACTGATCTTGCAGTCCGGCGATACTCTCAACGCCGGTGGCAGACAAGGCAAAATACGCCACCGCGAGGGCGCCGGCAATGGCGATTCCGAACTGGAAGAGATCGGCTAGCACCACACCCCGCAGCCCAGAGAGTGAGACGTACCCACCAGTAAGCGCGAGACCAACAAAGACAGCGGTCAATCGATCCCAGCCAAGGGTGACACTGAGAATTTTAGACATAGCGAGGTTGACCCAACCGATGATGAGGCAGTTGATCGGCAGGCCGAGGTAGAGAGCCCGAAGAGCGCGAAGCACGGCAGCAGCTTGGCCACTGTAGCGAAGCTCGACGAAAGCCACGTCCGTCAGGATCCCGGCGCGACGCCAGAGTCGCGCGAAGAAAAGCACACTGAGCATGCTACCGAGGGCGCCGTTCCACCAGATCCAGTTTCCCGCTACGCCGTCTTGGGCAATGATGCCGGTTACCGCCAGTGGAGTGTCGACGGCAAAGGTCGTTGCCACCATAGAGGTGCCGGCGACCCACCAGGGAAGGTTCCGTCCAGCGAGAAAATACTGGGTGACGTTCTCCCCTGCACGACGCGCCGTTTGTGTGGCGACGAGAAACGGAAAGAGGAGAAGGACGCCGAGAAGGACCCAGTCGAGAGCGGTCAGCGTCATCGGGATATCGCGTCGATCACGGCGTCGTGGACAGCAGGTCGAAGGTCGAGAATGGCCTCGTTGTCGCGTGTCGGATGGACTCGATTGGTCAGCAGCACCACATACAGGTCCTGTGTCGGATCGAGCCAAAGGGAAGTTCCGGTGAATCCCGTGTGGCCGATGGACTCCGGGGAAAGTTTGTGACCGCAGGATGAAGTCACGAGCATCGTGTCCCATCCGAGGGCCCGTGACGATCCCGTTACCGAGCTGCGCTGGAGAAACCGCATCATGGTGCGGGTCTTTGCGAGCAGAGGGGAACCCGTGAGAGTGGTGAGGGCCGCGCGCGCAAATCGTCCGACGGCAGGTGCGGATCCGAAAAGTCCCGTGTGGCCAGCAACACCTCCCAGCGCCCACCCGTTCTCGTCATGGACCTCCCCTCGGAGAAGGCGGCCTCTCCAGCCATCGAGCTCCGTGGGGGCGATACGAGAGTTCCAGGCCGACGGCGGGCTGAACTGCAGATCTCCCAAGCCCAAGGGTGCGACGATCTTGTCGAACTGCGAGTCGAGGGTGTTGCCCTGGGCGGCATCGACGGCCAGAAATCCGAGCAAAATGAAGCCGAGGTCGCTATAGATGGAACTGGCTCGAGGTGTGTATTCCAACGGAAGCGTGCCGATTGAATGCTGAAAATCGCTGCGGCCTACGTGGTCACGGAAGAATGGTAAATGTGCCGTCAGGCCGCTGGTGTGCTCGAGTAGGTCGGCGACGGTGACGGACTTGCGGTCCTCTGATCTCCATTCATTCAGCCAGTGACTCACAGGTGTGTTCAGTCGTACGTCGCCCTGGTCGACGAGCCGCATGAGTACGGTTGTAGTCGCGATAACTTTAGTTAGTGAGGCGAGATCGAATACCGTTTCGAGCGTGGCTGGCGCTGCAGTGGGGTCGTAGGTCAACGCGCCCCAGGCGCCGGCGAAGGCAACTGCGTCGCGTGAGCCGACCTCGAGCACTGCGCAGGGGAACACGCGGCGGTCGACGGCGTCTCGGAGTAACGACGTAACGCGG
The DNA here is from genome assembly GCA_003533545.1 of Acidobacteriota bacterium. GTDB lineage: Bacteria > Acidobacteriota > Vicinamibacteria > Vicinamibacterales > UBA8438 > DQEK01. The sequence goes on from DQEK01000128.1 coordinate 12,017, forward strand.
GCGAATGATGGTTCGTGACTATTGGTCATTGGCTGGGCGTTCGAAGACACGAGCGACACAATAGCCTGCCGCCGCGGTGGCGAATCCACCGACCAGGACGTACCACTGCCATGACACGTTCGTGAATATGCGGAGGGCTAGGACCGAGACCGAGCCCACGGCAATACCCACGAGTGGGGTTTTTGACCGCCGGTAGCCGAACAAACCGAGCACGAAAGCTCCGAGGATGAGTCCGTTGGTAAAGGAGCTAATCCCAAGGACCTCGTCGACAACCCGCGTGGATATGCGGATGGCGATGCAGGCAGTGAGGATTTGGACGCATCCCCACAGTACCGTTGAGCGTTTGGCTATCCGAAGATAGTGTTTGTCTGAGCGGCGCCCTCCAGTCGCTGGCATATAGAAATCAGCCACAGTCGCAGAGGCGGATGCATTGAGAGATGACGATAGTGTCGACATGGCGGCGGCGAAGATCGCGGCGATCATGAGGCCTCGTAGTCCGGATGGGAGTTCAGTCACGATGAAGGTAGGGAAGATCCGGTCGGTTTGCAGCGTCCCGTTTACGGTCAACATTTCTAGGGAATCCGGCGAGTATCCAGTGTAGTAGACGTACAGGAGAACGCCGATGACCAAAAATAACAGGAATTGACAGAACACCACGAGTCCGCTCCAGAGTAGAGCCTTGGAAGCGTCTCGGGGGCCCCGACACGACAGATAGCGCTGCACGATGAGTTGGTCGGTCCCGTGGGTGGAGACCGTTAAGCATGCTCCGCCGATCAGCCCAGACCAGAAGGTGTAACTGCGATTGAGGTCCGCGGAGAAATCAAACAAGCGTAGGCGTCCGGCGGCTTTCCCGACTTCGACGATTTCGCCCCAACCACCGGGAATGAGCCTAAACAAGATTACGGCGGCCGCCAGAGAACCAATGAGATAGACGCAGAGTTGTAGTAGGTCGGTCCAGAGTACCGCGCTGATGCCCCCAAAATAGGTGTAGGCGATGGTTACGATGCCTAGGAGAAGTACCGCACAGAGGAGAACGGTTGTCGCGGGATCGATGGTGGGGGACAGCCAGGTGGTGAGACGGGAGCTACCGGGGAGCGTTAGCAATGCGGCTCCCAGCACCAAGCCGGTAGCAAATAACCTGAATCCGTCCGCGAGGTTTCGTGTGGAAAGGAACAATGCCGAGGTTAATTGTCCTACCTGTTGACCGAAGCGATCGGTCAGCACTTGGTACGCGGTCAAATACTGTTCATTAAAGTATCTGGGTATGAAGAACAGCGTGACGAGTATGCGTCCTACGAGATATCCGAGCGCCAGTTGTAGGAAGGTGAGGTCGGAACCGAACGCGAACCCAGGAAGACTTACCAGCGTTACGGTGCTCGTCTCAGTGGCCACTATGGACGCCATTGCTAACGTCCATGGGGCCCGACGACCGCCTGTGAAGTATTCCGCTACGGTGGTCTGCCCGACGGTTCGTGACAAACCGAGCCAAAGCGTACCAGCAGTGAAAGCCGCCAGCACCCACAGATCCAGTGCACTCACGATTTAACTTGCCGGTCCTTGGTGAGAGACCCGAGAGGGGGTGAGTCAGAGCGACAGCCGTGACATCGGTCTGGGGTCGCGCACCGGTTCTCGACACGGAAATGCCTCCAGCGCGGAGACGATGGTCAGACTTTACCGTTGCGGGTGCGGAGCGTCAACGCGTTTCGTCGTTCTCTTGGTCTGGCGTTTTCGAGGTGGTGCATTCTCACCTTGTTCGATAGCGTTACGAACGAAATTATCTGCTCGTTTGAGGCGGGCGAGTGCCTTGACGTAAGTGTCTCCGGTGCTTTGCATCACGATCCCGGCTTTGACGTTCCAGTGTGCTCGTCTGAGGAGCGCGCCGGCCGCCTCGTAGTCGAGGCCGGTGACGGTTGTGATGATGCTGCGCGCGCGGTCTCGGCGCTGCTCGGAACCGGTCTGCACGTCGACCATCAGATTGCCGTAGGTCTTTCCGATGCGTACCATCGAAATAGTCGTCAACATGTTGAGAACCATCTTCGTGGCGCTGCCGGCCTTGAGGCGTGTCGAACCCGCGATTACCTCTGGACCTACTGCCGGGGCAATGATGACGTCAACGAAAGTCTTTAGTTCGCTTCCCGGCCAACAGGTGACAAAAATGATCTTGACCCCGGAGCGGCGGGCCCGGGTCAATGCTCCACGAACGAATTGGGTCATGCCGCTCGCTGAAACTCCGAGGAGCACGTCTTTACGGGTAAGCCGCAAACGGGCAGTTGCCCGGGCGCCTTCTTCGAAGTTGTCTTCGACGCCTTCTCGTGGGTTAAAGAAGGCCTCGCGTCCACCAGCCATGATCGCCTGCACGAGTCGCGGTGGAGTGCCGAAGGTCGGTTGCATCTCGGCCGCTTCTAGTACGCCAAGGCGTCCGCTGGTGCCGGCGCCAACAAATACAAGTCGTCCACCTTGTCGAAAAGATTGGGTGATGAGATCGGCCGCGAACGAGATATGTTCCTTTTCCCGTTGCACCGCGTTTGTCGTGCGCCGGTCCTCCTTGATCATCAGGTCGATGATCGCCTCGGTGGAGGCCTGGTCCATCGACAGCGTGCGGGGGTTGATGGCTTCTGTGGGCAGAGACTGCCACTTGGAACGGGTGGGCATACGTGGAGGCCACCGGGTGAGGTCGCCGCGGATACTATCCTTCGACCTAACGACTGTCAACCGCACGGCGGGCGTCCATAGAGGAGCGCTCCTCAATGCTCTGCGAAGTGCAAGTTGACTTTGTGCAAGGCGAGGGGGTAGCCTCAGTGGAGTGGTGCCGGGGAAGGTGCCTAGTAGTCATGGTAACGACGAAGACGACCCCAACGACTCCGACCATGGCGCCCGCGGTGCGCGGGTTGCGCGGGTGATGTAGCTAGCAACAGTTGAGTGCGGCCAGGCCATCATCCACAACAGGATGATGGCTTTTTTTTTGCTTCGGTGCCACTGGACAGTTGAATTGACCGAAAAGAACGTCGCGATAGAGGGTAACGTCAGAGCTGACCAGGAGAACCGGAGTGCGCGATGAGTGATTTGAAAGGAAAGCGACGTTGTCGGGTCGGCATCGCCGGATTTGGTACGGTGGGTCAGGCCGTGGCTCGTATTCTGTCGAGTGGCATCCATCCGGAACTGCAGCTAACCCACGTATGCAACCGAAACGTGGCGCGGAAGCGGGTGGATTGGGTCAGCCCGGATGTGATCTGGACGGATTCGTTTGAAGACCTTCTGGATGGTGAGGTTGACGCTGTCGTCGAACTAATCGGTGGAATCTCTCCGGCGACTGAGTGGATTGAGAGCGCGCTAAAAGCGGGAACTGCGGTGGTGACCGCCAATAAGCAGGTGATCGCTCGTGTTGGTGGGACGTTAGCGAACTTGGCGGCGACCCAGGGTCGGCACCTTCTGTTTGAGGCGGCGGTGGCTGGTGGAATTCCGGTCGTACGTGCACTGCGGGAGGGTATTTCAAGCGATCGTTTGGTTCGAATTCAAGGAATCCTGAACGGTACGTGTAATTACATCCTGACTCAAATGGAGCAGGAGCACGTGTCGTTCAGTGAGGCGCTGAGCGACGCGCAGCGATTAGGGTTCGCGGAGGCGGACCCGACCGAGGACGTCGACGGTCTTGATGCACAGGCCAAGTTGGCGATCCTCATATCGGTGGGCCTCGGAAGGCGCGTGGAGGTGGAGGATATTCCGGTCAGTGCCATTACGCCGATCGAGACGGTCGATTTTGCCTACGCGCGACGTCTCGGTTGCGTCATTCGGCAGATCGCCCATGCGGAACTCGTGGTAGACAGCGAACGAACCCGTGCCTTCGTTCAACCCGCGCTCGTCCCGGAGGCCTCCTCGCTTGGACGGGTCGGTGGGACGAAGAACATCGTGGTCGTAGACGGCGAGTTTGGTGGGGAAACCGCTTTCTCCGGGTATGGCGCCGGTGGCGAGCCCACGGCCGTCGCGGTGGTTTCTGATTTACTGGCCATTTCGCGAGGTGCGCCCTTGGCTCAAATTCCGCCCGAAGCGGGGAGGGGAACTGATTTGGTATTGCCCGAGTTTGAGGCGCCACACTACTTGCGGTTCATGATTAGAGACAGGCCTGGGATCATTGCCACGGCTGCCGAGGTGTTCTCACGTCATGGCATCAATATTGACGCTGTGCTGCAGGAGCCGGGGTGGTCGAAGACGGAGTTGCCGTTCGTCGTGACCTTGGAGAGATGCGGGTCGTCGGTGGTATCGGCGGCGATGGACGAAATTCGGCAACTCGATTTTCACGTGCGCCCCCCGCTCTGGCTGCCGATTCTTTCTGCAGAAGAAGGACGCGGATGAGTGTCTTTATCGGCCTCCGGTGTGCGATGTGTAAGACTGAATTTCCGTCCGAGGCGTTGTACGTGTGCGATCAGTGCCTTGGGCCGTTAGAGGCCTGCTACGACTACGATGCGGTGCGGGCAACCTTAACCCGGGACGCGTTGGCGGATCGCCCCAGAAACCTGTGGCGATATAGAGAGTTATTGCCGGTCATGGGAGAGCCGCGGACCGGACTCGATTCTGGTTTTACGCCATTAGTGCGGGCGCATCGATTGGCTTCCGAGTTAGGGGTCGAGGAACTCTATATCAAGGACGATTCGGTCAACCACCCGACCCTTTCCTACAAGGATCGGGTCGTCCCGGTTGCCGCGACTCGCGCCGTCGAGCTTGGCTTCAAGACCTTCTGCTGCGCATCTACCGGCAATCTTGGTAACAGTGTGGCGGCTCATGCGGCGCGCTTGGGGCTGACCTGCTACGTGTTCATTCCGCAGAGTTTGGAACCAGGCAAGATCATCGGTGCTACTGTTTCTGGCCCGCACGTCGTGGGTATCGATGGGAATTACGATGACGTAAATCGGCTATGCACACAGGTGGGCGATCGCTACGGCTGGGGCTTCGCCAATATCAACCTGCGGAGCTATTACGCCGAGGGGGCCAAAACCTGCGGATTTGAAATCGTGGAGCAGTTAGGTTGGCGTTACCCTCGTCACGTTGTGGTGCCGGTGGCTGGGGGTACCTTGTTGCCTCGGATCGGACGAGCCTTCCGAGAATTGCGAGAGGTCGGTCTCGCCTCTGGTGAGTTGCCCAGGATTCATGCCGCACAGGCGGCTGGATGCGCACCTGTGATCAACGCTCTTGAGAGCGGTGCGGAACATCCCGAACCGGTGCGGCCGGACACGATCGCGAAGTCTATTGCGATCGGGAATCCGGCCGATGGATACCAGGTGCTCGAGACCGTAAGGGGGAGTGGAGGAGGTGGCGAGCGAGCCACCGATGCCGAGATCCTTGACGCCATTGGTCTGCTGGCGCGAACGGAAGGCATCTTTACCGAACCCGCCGGTGGTACGACTTTGGCCGCCACGATCAAGCTGTTGCAGTCTGGAACGATTGGGAAAGGAGAGTCGATCGTTGTCTGCATCACAGGAAATGGCTACAAGACGTCCAGCGTGATGGCAAATCAGCTCGAGGAGCCGACGAAGCTCGGACGGTCGCTTCGTGAGTTCGAAGCCTTTTTGGCCGAGCGTTCGTCGCGGCCGGTTAGCCCTTAAGGAATAGTGTTGCTCTAAAGCCGTTATGTCCGAGCAAAATCACAGCGAGATCGTTGAAGCGAATGGGCATTTGATCGATTCCCGTCTGCTGACATCGGTGTTCGACAAAGTTATCGAGCGCGGAGCGCGTTTCGATGTGCTCGAGTTCTCGATCGGGCGGACGAACGATGAGTTTTCCCACCTCAGGCTCCGGGTCACTACCGACACGGCGCGCGCTCTGAACGACCTACTCGAAGAGCTCATTCCGCTCGGTTGTCACTCCCAGCCACAGTGCAGCGCTAGATTGGAGGAGGCAGGACGCGGATGCGTGCCGGAGAACTTCTATTCAACGACCAATCATCGTACTCAAGTACGCCACGACGATCGCTGGATCGAGGTGGAAGAGCAGCGAATGGACGCGGTGATCGTAGTTTCCGAGGCGCGGGCCGAGTGCCGCAAGTTGCGTGATGTTCGGGTTGGCGAGCTGGTGGTGTGCGGGGTGGAAGGGATTCGTGTCCTGCCCGAGTTTCAAGAACGCGATCGCCTTGGGTTTGCGTTCATGATGAACGACGTGTCTACGGAGCGGCGCGTCGAGGTCAGTGTCAGGCGGGTTGTGCAGATGATGCGTGACGTTAAGGCCTCCGGTGGACGCATTGTCGTGGTGGCTGGCCCGGTGGTCGTTCATAGCGGCGGCGGATCGTATTTGAGTCGGTTGGTTCGACGGGGATGGGTTGACGGCCTGTTGGCCGGTAATGCGCTGGCGGTTCATGACGTGGAACATGCGTTCTTCGGCACTTCTCTCGGGGTGGACCTGGATGCAGGCGTTGCGGTGGACGAAGGGCACAAGAATCACATGAGAGCGATCAACCGGATTCG
>DQEK01000176.1 GCA_003533545.1 Acidobacteriota bacterium
TGACGGTGCCTTGGTCGAGCAATTGTCCCACGAGCGCCGCGACACCTTTTTTCCCAGTCGGGTCAGATGCCGCCCCCGAACCAACCAGCAACCGAAGGTTTACGGCGGGTTGTTCGTGATGCATCACCACAACGACCTGTAGGCCGTTGGGTAATGTCCGGACCTCGTAGGGCGGAAACGTTGCGGGTCTCGCCGACAGCGGCGGCGGTGGACTCTCGCGAGGCCAGTCTGTTGCCTGTTGCGCCGCCCCCGGCGACGCCCCCAACAATAAAGACAACAGGCCGAGGCCACATCCGACGGACAAGCGCGTCACTGGCCGTCCCCGGGTCGCAGGAACGATCTCCCGCGTGGCGCCGGCGGTTGCACCGTTAACACCATACGATTTTGTTCGGTGAAGTAGGTCCGTGCCACCCGCTGCACGTCCGCTTTGGTGATATTCATGAAAATATCAAACTCACCGTCGGCAGTAGTGATGTCGTCATGAATTACCGCTGCGTGCGACAAATGGTTCGCCTTCTGTTCGACAGTCGCCCGAGTGAAGACGTAGTCTCGAGCGAACTGGTTCTTGGCACGCTGCAGTTCGTCATCGCTGATGAGTTCTGTCTTTAATCTTTCCAACTCATCGATAAGCGCAGTTTCCGAGTCAGCAGGAGTACTCCCTGGCTGCACGATCGACACGGCATAGAACAAATTCGGGTCCTCAATGAGACTCCCAGCGCCAGAGGCAGATACGGCGATCTGTTCGTCGTACACCAGACGCCTAAAAATTCTCGAACTCTGGCCGTCGGACAACACCTTCGCGGCAATGTGCAATGGGTAGGCATCCGGATGCCCGTCATAAGTGATGTGGTGGGCCACGACCACCGCGGGCAGGGGCCAGTTCTGGCTAGCGGTAAGGGTGATCCGCCTTTGCTCAGTCTGCGGCGGCTCGCGGGGAATATCCCGCGGCACTGGCCGCGCGGCCCTCGGTACGCGGTCGAAGTACTGTTTAACCAACGCGAGCGCCTCAGCAGACTCGAAGTCACCTACAAGCACGAGGGTGGCATTTTCCGGTACGTAGTAGGTGTCGAAGAACTCTTGAACGTGCTCGACCGAGGCTGCCTCGAGATCTTCCATGCTCCCAATAGCGGTGTGCTTGTATGGATGGACCGAATAGGCTTGGTCGTACAAGATTTCGGTCAGCAGTCCGAACGGGGTGTCTTCATAGCGCCAACGACGTTCTTCTTTAACCACCTGCCGTTCCGCCTCGAACGTCTGCCGATCAATCCGCAAGGTCGCCATTCGGTCAGCCTCTAACCAGAGAACCAACGGCAGATACTGCGCGGGCACTGTCTCAAGGTACGTGGTCGTGTCTTCGGTCGTAAACGCGTTCCCCTCGCCACCCACCCGAGACACGAGGGTCAAGTGGGTATCTGGGGGCACATTGCGTGACCCCTTGAACATTAGGTGTTCGAAGAGGTGAGCAAATCCAGTCCGGCCTAGCCGTTCGTTTTTCGATCCGACGTGATAGACGAGCTGCAAATGAACGATTGGGGTGGAATGGTCTTCTGACAACACGACCGTCAGACCGTTGTCAAGCGTATGAAGCTGGTACTCGAATTTCGGCGGCCGGACCGCGGTTTCAACACCGGTCGACATCATCGCCACACCCGCCACCGCCGAAAGAGCTAGCACGCGGCGCAGGCGACTCAGAGTCAGGGGTGTCAGACAGAGCATCGTCGAATTATGGCATAGCCCGAGCGTCGACGCCGCAACCAGAGACCCCTCTGGAAAAGAGCCAAGGATCAGCAACGGGCTACAAGAACGTCGGTCCGTGCGACTGGCACCTAACCTCCTGAACCCCGTCTGTCCTATATCAACTAATTACTAAGGAATCGGAAGCCGAGCATCGTAAAGTTCGTCGGGTTGAGATCCATCGGATCCGCGTCGATCCGCTGCTCCCTTGACAAAAACACCTCGCCGAAACCGGCGCCACCTGGGAAACGAGCACCGATCTCAAATCTGCCACCCAATTGGTCGCTGCGTCCGCGGTCATCAGGATCTACCGACAGCAGAGTTACCTCGGCACCCACAAGGAGTGAAACTCTGCGGTGCATCGGTCGATAGGCCAGGATGCCCCCTCCCACTTCGGCGGTGTAGTCAACAAACGAACGCTGAACCGTCTTTAACATCCGATACGCAATATCTAGGTCCCAACCCTTTAGTTGTAACGGCATCACGTATTGGAGGCCCAGCATGTTCCATGAAATGGCGAACTCCTTATCTCGGTCACTCAAATGACGAGACACGTGGTGAAACGCCATTCCGAGTTCAGACTCCGACACGCCAGTACGCCACCAAGTGGACAAGTCGGCTGTGTAGTTGCCCTGGTTCGGGTCGATGGCCCGGATCTGTTCGCCGACGATGCTTTCGAAGTTGAGAAGCACGTTTCCCCGAAAATACTTGAGGTCGAACACGTCCAAATCGCCACCGAAATCCGTGTCCCATCCAAAGCTTTCGTTCTCGGACACGAGCCGCGAGGCATTGAGATGGTACCGGTAACTAGTGAGGAATCCGGGAGTCTCCGGAGTCTGGGCAGCGGTCGACGCGGTACTGCTAGTTTGACCCGACACAGACCACGGAAATCCGGTAATAAATAGGGCGACACCGAAAAAGACAACAGCGAGATTTCGCATGCGCGTCCGTGGGGAACTGCGGGGTCGGTCCCGCGGGCGGAGGTCGTGTGCCGACGCGTAACTTAAGCGTCTTCCGTATCCGTTTTCTCGGACACAACGGCGCCGTCTCCGTCTTGCCGTGCTAGTCGTCGTTCAAGGTCCAATACTCGTTTCCGGAGCTCCGGCAACGTCCTAAACGCCGCCGCCGCCTTTCTCCAAGTTTGATTGTCGATTGCCGGTAGCCCCGAGATAAATGATCCGGCCGGCACGGAACGGGTGATACCGGACTGCCCGGTGGCGCGGGTTCCCCTGCCGACGGTCACATGACCGTTCACACCAACCTGTCCCGCCAAAACGACAGCGTCCTCAATGGTGGTACTACCGGCAACACCGACCTGGGCCGCAAGCAACACGTGCCGGCCAACATGAACGCCATGGCCGATCTGCACCAAGTTATCGATCTTCGCTCCGGCCTGTATCCGTGTCTCACCAACAGCGGGACGGTCCACCGCGACATGGGCCCCAATTTCAACATCGTCCTCGATAACCACATCCCCCATCTGTGGAATCTTCTCGTGCGTGCCGTCCGGCCGCTCGGCAAACCCGAAGCCGTCGCTGCCTATCACCGCGGCGTTTTGCAGCACCACGCGGTCACCGAGCACTACTCGCTCACGCACAGCGACGTGAGAGTGAATCACGCAATCGGCCCCGACAACCACACCGGGACCAAGCGAAACGTGAGGATGAATAACGGTCCTTGGCCCCACTGACGCACCCGGCCCCACCGACACGAAGGGGCCAATCGACACGCCGTCACCTACGCGAACGTCGCCCGCGAGATGACTCGACGGGTCGACCCCGGGTTCTGGTCGCACCTCATCGGCAAACAAAGCGACGGCACGGGCAAACGCCAGATACGGGGTAGGGGTCCGCAGCATCTGGCAGGGCGCCGCGTCCGCGTCGTCAGCGAGGATAACCGCCGCAGCCCGAGTCTCGCGGAGCGCAGCAGCGTAGCGGGGGTTCGCAAAGAAGCTAAGGTCGTCAGCCCGAGCCGCTTCAAGTCCAGCCACTCGACGGACATCGATGTCTCCATCGCCGTCGAGCCGACACTCAAGACGTGCTGCCACCTCACTGAGCTTCAAACCGGCGAAGTATAGCACGCAGCAACGATGGGCTCAGCCGACGACGCAGGACCGTATCAGCTGACAGTCAAGCGGTCACCGTCCGCTCGAGGAACGTGACCAGATGCTCGAGTTGCAGTTCCTCAGACACCGCGCTGAGTCGGTGCTGACGTTCAGTCGCCGGTAACGTCAGAGCCTGCCGTACCGCGGTCAGTCCCCGGCTCTCGCAGGTCGACCAGCTCACCCGAGACAATCCCTGCCGCGCGCCCTGAAACGCCAGCCAGTGCCCCACGGTCTTGGCCGCGAAATACCAAGAGATTAGGTTTGGACCAGGCACGAAAAAGAACAAGGGACCGAAGACAATCACGGCCACACCATCGACCACCATCCAGATCCGATGGTGATCGATATCGCGCTGTAAAGTCGAACGCATGATCGACGACGCCCGCTCGGAATCGAGATCGTCCGGAAAGACCAGGGTCGCACTTATCTCGTGTCTGAGGTGCCAAAGGAGGCGCTGCTCCGAGACCCACTCAGTCATGCCCCGCACGAGCCCCTCCCGAACCTTCGCGATCCAGCCTTCGACTCCGCTACCTGCACCACGCCGTTCCCGACGCCGCCCCTGCTCAGCGGCAACAATCGCTCGCACGCGTCCAAACACCCGTCCCGCCATGCCAAACCGACGCGGATGCTCAATTTCCGACGGTTCACAATAGAGCTCGTACCTCGCCTCGCCGGCTGGCAGGAGGAACACCTTCTTCAATCTGTTACTCCTCGCATCCTTCCCCGTTCCTTATTTACCGCGACGGGGCGCGCGCCGTCGTATCTCTCTCGACCAGTCAGGCTGCGGGCGACCCCGCACCGGTTACACACCCCGTGAAAGTCGACTGGGGACCTATCCTAACCGGTGGCGTCGGCAAAGACAGCCGACCCGAAAGTCCAACGCACCGCGTCAGTTCCATTACGG
>DQEK01000159.1 GCA_003533545.1 Acidobacteriota bacterium
GACGCAGAGCACATCCGCAACATCGCGTTGGTCGGCCACAGCGGATCGGGTAAAACGCAACTGGCATCGGCGCTCTTGTTCGACACTAACGCAGTGAACCGACTCGGACTGGTGGATGACGGTACGACCGTCACCGACTTCGACGAGGAAGAGATCGCCCGAAAACACACGTTGTCAGCCTCGACCGCCTTCGCAGAGTGGAAAAAAACGAAGATCAACCTCATAGACACGCCAGGCATGGCGAATTTCTTCAGCGACGCCCGCTCAGCACTACGAGTCGCGGACGCAGCCATCGTAGTAGTCGACGCGGTGTCGGGCGTTGAAGTGCTGACGGAAAAAGTTTGGAATGCCGTCGCCGATCTCGACCTACCGTGTCTGGTGGTCCTCAACCGACTCGACCGCGATCGTGCCAGCCTCACCAGGTCGTTGGAGTCGCTACACGCGGCATTCGGCCGGACAGTCACCCCGATTCAGCTGCCTATCGGCGAAGAAAAGGGCTTCCGTGGCATCGTGGACCTGGTGGCCATGACGGGAGTCACCGTTCAAGGCGATGGTCGGACTCCTACGGTCGGCGAGGTACCATCCGACCTCGCCGACGAAGCGGGAACAGCACGGGAGGCGCTGATTGAGTTGGTGGCTGAAACGGATGACACTCTCATGGAACAGTTTTTCGAAACGGGCACACTGACCCAAGAGCAGCTTGAAGCTGGGCTGAGAACCGCCACCGCCGGTCGCCACGTGTTTCCACTCGTCTGCACGTCGGCGACCGCCAACCTCGGCATACAACCGTTGCTTGACGCGATCCTCACGTTCGTCCCGTCTCCCTCCAAACGGGCTCTGTCCGCGGTGGACAGAGAGGGGCAATCAACCACGTGTGACCCGCCCGACGAGACTCCCACCGCTCTCGTATGGAAGACTGTGGCCGATCCCTTTGCCGGCCGAATCACGATGTTCCGGGTTGCTAGTGGCTCGCTGAAGTCAGACTCGACGATCTATAACGTCAGCACCGATGTCACGGAGCGTGTCGGCACCGTGGCTCTGATGCAGGGGAAGGTCCAGGAAAGCGTCACAGCGGTCAGCGCGGGTGACCTAGGGACCGTCGCCAAGCTGAAGGACACTCGGACCGGCGACACACTAGCAACGAAGGGCACCGCCTGGCGGTTTTCACCGTTTCAGTTCACCGAGCCGGTGCTCTCGTACGCCATCGAGCCCAAAACCCGTGGCGACGAGGAAAAAATCAGCACGGCCCTACAACGGCTCCGAGAGGAAGACCCGACCATCACATATGCTCGTGACGCGCAGACGAGTCAGTTGTTGCTATCGGGGCAAGGACAACTCCACATCGAAGTCACCGTCGCGAAACTGAAACGACGGTTCGGCGTGGAAGTGAACCTCAAGCTGCCACGAATCCCCTATCGCGAGACGATCAGGGCGGCAACCGAAGCACATGGACGGCACAAGAAACAAACCGGCGGGCACGGACAATTCGGCGATTGCAAGATCAAAGTGAAACCACTAGAACGGGGTGAAGACTTTCAGTTCATCGACGAGATCTTCGGTGGGGCAATTCCACGTGGGTTCATCCCAGCCGTGGAAAAGGGCATCCAGGAAGCCCGCACGCGCGGCTACCTTGCCGGATATCCAATGGTGGACTTTGCGGTCACGCTGTATGACGGCTCGTTCCACCCGGTCGACTCAAACGAAATGTCCTTCAAGATGGCCGGAAGGCTCGCGTTCCGCGATGCGATGGCTCGGGCCAAACCAACCCTTCTCGAACCGGTGATGAACGTGGAGGTCTCCGCACCGAGTGATTTCGCTGGCGATTTGATGGGTGACCTCAACGGGCGACGCGGGCGGATTGGCGGCATGGAAACACGAGGCGCATCAACGTCCATCAAGGCCCAGGTGCCGATGTCAGAAATGCTGACATATGAGCAACAACTCACCTCCGCCACGGGCGGACGCGGCTCGTACCATATGGAATTCTCACACTACGAAGAGGTCCCGGCGCACATCCTGAGCAAGGTCATCGCCGAGGCAAAGGCTGAGGGCGGAAACAGGGCCGAGGAAGAGTAGGGACTGCGACTATTCGGCGGCGTCCGGCTCTGGCCCCTTGTCTTCCTTCCGACCACCCAGTCGTTTGGCCGCTGCACGAAACCGCCCCCCGACACCCTTCGGCGCAGGCGCTTCCTCAACAGGCGAACCATCGGACGCGTCAGTGCGGGGATCGTATTCGCTGCCTACTAGCTCAATCTGGGCGATCTCCGCGCAGTCTCCCTGCCGGCGCCCAAGGCGCAGCACGCGAGTGTAACCGCCTGGGCGGTCTGCGTACCGTGGAGCAATCATTTCAAAGAGTTTTCCGGCCACTTTCTTGTCGGCCAAATCCCTGGCCACAAGCCGTCGAGCGTGGAGTGCCCGGGTCGTTTCGGCACCATCGGCAAGCCCGCGTTTAGCGACCGTGATCAGACGTTCGACAAATGGTCGCAACTCCTTCGCCTTCGCGACCGTAGTGTCGATCCGTTCATGCCGCAGTAACATCTGCGCTAGGTTTCTGAGGGTGGCGGTACGGTGTTCGGTCACCCGTCCTAGTTTTCGGTGCGCTACTCGATGACGCATGTTTACCGTCTTCCCTAAATCTCTCTAGGTTGGTATCCGGAACGAACTAGAGGAGGTCTGCCTCAGCGGCAACTGGCTCAACTGGCTGCTCGA
>DQEK01000143.1 GCA_003533545.1 Acidobacteriota bacterium
AACTTCCTGGAGGCCACGGTGGCCGCCGCCAACGAGGTCGTCCTGGCCAACGGCGACCGTCTGCGGCTGGCCTCAGACCAGCCGGTGGGCACTTCGGTGGCTGTGACGGTGAGACCCGAGCGGCTCACCGTGCACCGCCGCGGAGACGGGCTGGAGACCCGGCACCGCCTGGACGGCCGTGTGGAGACCGTGACCTACCTGGGCAATGCCGTGGTCTACGGCGTCGGCATCGACTGGATGCACCTTGAAGTTCGTTGTCCGGCCACGCTGGCCGGGGACCGCCGGGACGTCGGCGACGAGGTCACCGTGTCGTTTGAGCCCGAACACGCCGCAGTGGTGATCGACTGATGACCGTCGCCGCGACGCCGGGCCTTGAGTACCAGGCCGAGCGGGCCAGATCTCGCCGTGGCTTCCTGCTTGGCTTGCCTGCTGTCATCTACCTGCTGGTTTTCTTTGTCATACCGCTCGGGATCGTCGTTGCCTACTCCTTTGCGACCCGGACCCGGACCGGTCGCACGGAGTTGACCGACTGGAACATCGATGCCTATGGGCGGCTGGGCGAATCGGTCGTGCGGGCCGTGGCTTTCCGATCACTGTGGATCGCCGCCGTCTCGACGATTATCTGCCTAGTTCTGGCCTACCCGTTGGCTTACTTCATCTCGACGCGGCGACCGGTTACCCGAAACCTGTTGCTGGTTGGGGTCATGATCCCGTTCTGGTCCAACTTCCTCATCCGGACATACGCCTGGCGGGTGCTGCTTGACAGTGACGGGATATTCACGCAGGTCGTTTCCGGACTCGGACTCGGTGACGGCCGCATTCTCTTTACCAGTAAGGCCGTCATCCTTGGCCTCGTCTATGGCTACCTGCCGTTCATGGTGTTGCCTCTCTACGCTTCAATCGAGCGGATTGATTGGAGCCTGGTGGAGGGTGCTCGGGACCTTTACGCCAGTGGTTGGACGGCCTTCCGGCGGGTGGTGTGGCCGTTATCCAGGCCCGGTGTGGTCGCAGGCTCGATCCTTGTTTTCGTTCCCTCCTTTGGTGCCTATGTGACGCCGGCCATTCTCGGCGGCAACAAGAAGGGTCTGATGGGCAGTTACATCGTGGACCAGTTCATGGATGCCCGGAACGGCCCGCTGGGTGCTTCTTTGTCAGTCGTAGTCCTTGCCGTAATGCTGGTCGGCACCCTGGTCTATTTCCGCCAGGGTGGACGGAACCTGTGACCGTGAACACCAATAGGGCGGCTTCCTGATGACCAAGGGTGTTGCCCACTCGACCGCGGAGCCGATGGGCTTATCCCGGTGGCTACTGCGCGGTCACTCCGCCGTCGTCTACGCATTCTTCTACGCCCCGATCTTTGTGCTCGCGTTCTACTCCTTCAACAGCAGCCAAATAGTCGGCAAGTGGTCTGGCTTCTCCCTTCGGTGGTACGGCGACTTCCTCGAGAACGAGAACATCCAGGAATCGATCTGGATCTCGGTGAAGGTGTGTATCGCATCCACTCTCATCTCGGTGGTGCTTGGCACCCTCGCCGCCCTTTCAATCGAGAGATTCCGCTGGTGGGGGCAAAAGGCCTTCGATGCTGTGCTCTACCTGCCGATCATCATCCCGGATGTCACGATGGCGGTGATGATGATGGTTTTCTTCGGGGAGGCCGCCGAGTTGTTCAATGCAATCCCCGGGGTTGACCTCACCCAGGGCGTCGAGAAGTTGGTCCTTTCACACGTGGCGTTCAACATCTCGTTCGTGTCGGTGGTGGTCCGAGCCCGCCTGGCCAACCTGGACGCCACCATGGAGGAGGCTGCCGCCGACCTGTACGCCAACGGGTGGCAAACGTTCCGCCACGTAACTCTTCCGCTGATCATGCCGGGCGTGTTGGGTGGCGCTCTCCTGGCGATCACGCTCTCACTGGACGACGTGGTCGTCTCCAGTTTCGTCTCGGCTGTGGGCGCCACTCCCGTGTCGGTTTACGTGTTCGGGATGCTGCGCAAGGGGGTCAGTCCCCTGATCAATGCGGTATCCGTTGTAATTCTGGCGGCGTCGATGGCCTTGGTCGTCGCGTCCCTGGTCCTAGAGCGAGTGACCAGCTCGCAAAAGGGGAAGTGACCCGGCACCCGCCGGGCACCTGGAGCAAGGGGAGGTAATACCCAATGAGGAAGTGGATCCGGCTGCTCGCACTGTTCGGTGCGTTCAGCCTCATAGCCGTAGTGACAGGCTGCGGAAGTGACGAGGAGTCGTCCGCCTTCAAGCTGTGCGCCGAAGGGGAGACCGACGGCAACCTGAACTTCTACAACTGGTCCGAGTACATGGACCCGGACCTGATTGCAGCGTTCCAGGACCAGCATGGCGTCAGCGTGACCGAGGACTTCTACCCGTCGAACGAAGAGATGCACGGCAAGATCGGTGTCGGCAACTCGGGCTACGACCTGATCGTCCCATCGGATTACATGGTCTCGATTCTCATTTCCGATGAGTTGATCCAGCCCATCCAAGCAGCAGCGGTGCCGAATCAGGCGAATATCGCCGAGCGGTTCGGTGACCCGCCCTACGACCCAGGAGCGATCTACACCGCCGCCTACCAGTGGGGCACCACAGGCGTTGGTGTTGATACGGGCGTGACCGGCGAAGACGTACCCCATACCTGGGGCCTGCTGTTTGATTCGGGCCTAGCCGAGCAGTACGGGCTTTCGGGCAAGATCAGCCTTCTGGACGATCCGCGTGAGACCGTGGGCGCCGCGCTGAAGTACCTGGGCTACTCGCTGAATTCGACGTCGGCCGACGAGTTGGCCGAGGCGGAGGCGGTTATCGCTAACGCTGTCAGCCGGATCGCCGCCTTCGACTCGGACCAGTACAGCGAGTTGATAGTCATGGGCGAGACCGTGGTCGGCCACGGCTACAGCGGAAACTTCCTCTGGGACTTCGAGGAAGGCGACAGCACCTACGACTACTTCGTGCCAGACGAGGGCGGCACCATCTGGGTGGACAACATGGCGGTCCTCGCAGACGCCCCGCACCCGTGCACGGCGTTCGCCTTCATGAACTTCCTACTGGACGCCGAGAACGGAGCCCAGCTAACGAACTACAACTGGTACGCGAGTCCCAACGCCGCTTCCGAGCCGCACATCGACCAGGAAGTCCTCGACAATCCGATCATCTACCCGACGGACATGTCGAAACTCGAGTTCATCGAGGACACCGGCGATTTCGAGATCAACTACACCGACGCCCTTTCGCGGGCGCGGAGTTGATCCTGACCGACCCCTGCTGATCCCCACCGGGTGCCGGATCCGGGGCGTATCGCCCCGGATCCGGCGGGTCGGAAGGGTTCACGCAACGTGACATCGACTATGAGCCACTCTCAGGAATCAAGAACCGTGAATGATCACCAGCGATTGGCGGAGCTGGCCGAGAAGCACCTGTGGGGCCACTTCTCGGTCCTGAAGAACGAGGTCGATGGCACGCGGGTGATCGAGCGCGGTCAGGGGTGCTACGTCTGGGACACCGAGGGCAACCGCTACCTGGATGGCTTGGCCGGCCTGTTCGTGAGCCAGCTGGGGCACGGTCGCCCCGAGTTGGCGAAGGCGGCCGGCGATCAGGCGGCCACCCTGGGGTATTTCCCCATCTGGACCTACGGCCATCCGACGGCCATCGAG
>DQEK01000163.1 GCA_003533545.1 Acidobacteriota bacterium
AGCAACTGGCAGGTATCGACATCACCAAAGAACCTATGGAAGTGGGTCCGACGACCCATTACGTGATGGGCGGGGTTCGGGTCGACCCGGACAGTCAGATGTCGACGGTACCAGGGTTGTTTGCGGCAGGGGAATGCGCGGCCGGATTGCACGGCGCGAATCGGCTCGGTGGAAATTCGCTGTCGGACCTACTGGTGTTTGGGCAACGTGCCGGTCAACACGCGGCCGCTTACGCAAAGGAACAGGCTGCTGGGACAATCGACCAATCCCAGATCGAGGCGGTGGCGCGCCACGCCCTTGAGCCGTTTGATCGGGGCGGCACCAACGTAGAAGGACCGTATCAGGTGCAGTTCGACCTCCAGGACATGATGCAGGCCCAGGTCGGCATCGTACGCACCGAGGAGGAGATCCAGAAGGCGATCGATAGCTTCGCTCAATTACGCACGCGGGCCGACCGCGTTGGCGTGCAGGGGAATCGCGAATACAACGCCGGTTGGCACACCGCACTGGATTTGCGGAATCTGTTAACGGTGGCAGAGGCCGTGGCCAGAGCGGCCATTCTCCGCAAAGAGAGTCGTGGCGCCCATTTTCGAGAGGACTACTTGGAGAAGGATGCTGAGCAGGGCAAGTTGAACACTGTGATCCGGCAAGGGCCTGCCGGTGAAATGCAAGTCAATCAGGAAACGCTGCCACCGATTCGGGACGACCTGCAGCAGATTGTCGAGGACAACAGGTGATTGATCGGGTGGTCTGGCCTGGAAATGGGCTGGGTACCGGTGCGACCGACGAATGGAGACGACCTTCATGAGCAGTGCGACATTCCGAATCTGGCGAGGAACCGCCGAGGGCGGTGGTTTCGAGGATTATGCGACGGAGGTGTCCGAGGGGATGGTCGTCCTTGACGCGGTGCACCAGATTCAGGCTGAACAGGCCAACGACTTGGCCGTTCGGTGGAACTGCAAGGCGGGCAAGTGCGGCTCATGTTCTGCAGAAGTGAACGGCAATCCCAAGCTCATGTGCATGACGCGGCTCGATTCGTTGCCGCTCGATCAGCCGGTGTCCATCGAACCCATGCAGGCGTTTCCCGCGCTTCGCGATCTGGTCACCGACGTGTCGTGGAACTACGAGGTCAAGAAAGGGATCAAACCGTTTGCCCCACGTGAACCGGATGCACCAGACGGGACGTGGCGGGTTGCGCAGCACGATGTCGAGCGCGTGCAGGAGTTCCGGAAATGCATCGAGTGCTTCCTATGTCAGGACGTGTGCCATGTCCTGCGTGACCACCGGTTGCACGGAGAGTTCATCGGGCCGCGATTTTTTGTCTATTCGGCCGCGCTCGAGATGCACCCGCTCGACACGGTTGACCGAACCGGTGAACTTGCGAACGACCACGGCGTGGGCTACTGCAACATCACCAAGTGCTGCACCAAGGTGTGTCCCGAAGAGATCACGATCACCGATAACGCCATCATTCCCCTCAAGGAACGCGTCGTCGATAAGATGTATGACCCGCTGACGAAACTCCTTCGGATGTTCAAGACGTAGCCGAAGTTTTGTGTGGGCCCACTGTCTGGTGTTACGCGTTGCTCGGCTGGTGCAGAAGTGCTGGTCCGAGGTGTGTCATGGCGACGCACACCGCAAGATTGATCCCTAGGGCCACTACGCCCGCATGGACATTCCAGGGCTCAGGATGCCCGGTCGCAAGCAG
Organism: Acidobacteriota bacterium; assembly: GCA_003533545.1. GTDB lineage: Bacteria > Acidobacteriota > Vicinamibacteria > Vicinamibacterales > UBA8438 > DQEK01. The sequence goes on from DQEK01000163.1 coordinate 1,709, forward strand.
CGTTATGTAGGCTGCGGTGCCGGTGACCATGCCGGAGAGCGCCGCGCGTGTCGTGAGTCTGCTCCAGCCCACTCCGAGAACGAAGAGAGGGGCTACTTGGGCCAGGATTTCCATTTTCAATTCGGTCAAGCCCCAAAGTGTGAGCCGGGGGTTGAGGGCGAGTCCGACGAGTCCGGCGACCAAGACCCAGGAAAGGGTTTTGCCGGTTCGCGTTAAGCGCGCTTCATCAGCGCCACGGAGCACCGTGGTGCCGAGGACATCCTTGGCAAGAATCGATGAGAGGCTCAGCAAGACTGAGTCCGCCGTTGACATGATTGCACTGACCACGGCAACGATAACCAGCAGGCTCAGTGCGTAGAGGATTGGGGAGGTCTCGCCCCACTTGGTCAGTAGCAGGGGGAGTACCTGGTCTGGCTCGATTGGACCGGCACCGGAGAACTCCGCGATCGCGAACACCCCGATCAGGAAGACGATGCCAGTGGTGACGAGAGGGAGAAACACCATGGTGCCCAGTGAGTGTTTTAGTGCGGTGTTATCCCGGGCCGCGAAGATACGCTGGATCGCATGCGGGTAGACCGCTCCGGATACCCCTATGAGTACTAGGGTGCTGAACCAGTTTCGGGAGATATCCCACCCTGGCACCGCTGTTTTTGACGGGGCTTCGGCGGCGATAAGTTGAGTTATTTCAGCTAATTTGGTCGGCGTGGGGGAGATCGCGATCATGAGACCGGTCAGCCCAACCATGAGCATCAAGCCCTGGATGGCATCGGTCCACGCAACTGCCCGCATGCCACCGACGGTTTCATAGACCAGGACGACCAGGGTCAACAGCACAACGCCGACCCAATATGGGACGGTGCCGCCGGAGAGGCCGGCCGTGATGTGCCCCATCGCGACGAGTTGGGCCAGCAGATAGTTGCTCACCGCCGCCACCAGGAGCAGATTGGCGAATAGGGTGAGGGCAGGTGAACCGAACCGATGGGTGACCCAGTCACCAGGGGTGACGAACCCGTGGCGTCGCGCCAGATAGTGGAGACGCGGCGCGAACAGCAGATAGGCGACGATGATCGCCATCATGAACCCGACGCTCATTACCCACGAGAATCCCAGGCGGTAAGCTTCCCCTGGGTAGCCGATCAAGGTGTTTCCGCTGTATTGCGTTGCGTAGAGAGTCAGCAGTAGCACGGGGCCGCTCAGGCGTCGGCCCGCTAGGTAGAACTCAGCCAGTGACTCGTCTGCCCGATGCCGGCGGGCGGCGTAGCCAACCGCCAGAATGGCCGCCAGATACAGACCCACCGCCACGATGGCACCGCTGCCCAGCGAACCGGTCATGAGTCCGGTGGTGGCTGCTCTGGCCAGAGGAAATGCACGACGAACGCTGTGAACACCGCTACACCAAGACTTGCGAGCAGCGAGATAACAACCCAGTGGGGCAGACCGAGCCAGATGCGCAACGGTGCGTTGGTGGGGAGGTACCATGGCACCGACACGGCAAAAAGAAGGAGATACACGTACCAGATCCAGCCTGGAAACCGGCCCGTTCGGGGATGTCGAGCGGTGTTTCGATTCGGAATGGACTCGGGGCGTGGCATCGGCGCTATAGGGTTCCCAAGATCGGATCTCTTATCATAGAGCCGAAATTGTCCAACAATCGGGGGGCACGATGAAATGGGTGATCGTTGGTCTGCTGGTGTCGAGGATGCTTGTTCTCGTTCCTCCGGTTCTGGCCCAAACGACGTCTCTAGCCGGAGTGATCGACTTTCACGTACATTCCGGACCGGACTCGAGACCTCGCTCGGTCAGCGATCTTGAAATCGCCAGGATCGCGAAGCGGGCTGGCATGCGCGGGATGGTGTTCAAGAATCACTTCACGATGACGGCGGATCGTGCCTGGCTAGCAATGCAGGAAGTCGATGGGATCGAGATCTTCGGAGGTGTGGCGCTCAACCATGCGGTGGGAGGGTTGAATGCGGAGGCGGTGCGGCAACTGGTAGCGTTTTCTGGGGGACGGGGTAAGGTCGTTTGGTTGCCGACTTTTGACGCCGAGTTCTGGATGACGAGAGCGGGTGATCCGGGTGAGTTCGTGCCGGTCATGCGTAATGGGCGACCGGACCCAGCGTTGGCTGAGATCTTCGACTTGGTCGCCGAGCACGAACTTGTGCTGGCGATGGGACATTCCTCGCCGGAAGAGGTGCTGGCGCTGATCCCGGAAGCGCGAAGCCGTGGCGTCCAGCGGATTCTTGTTACCCACGGCCTGGGGCAGCAGCCGTCGAGGGTACAGCTGGCCGAGATGGCTGAGCAGGACGCGATTATCGAATTGGTGTGGCTGGCAGTTGGGAATGGTGAGTTCTCGCTTTCCGATTACGCCGAAGCCATCCGGGAAATCGGGGCAGAGCACTTTCTACTGTCCTCAGACCTCGGACAGGAGATGAACCCGCTGCATCCGGATGGCCTGCGCGCGTTCATAGACGGCCTGCGCCGCGAGGGCATTGCCGACGCCGACATCGACCTGATGATCCGGAGAAATCCGGCGCAGTTACTGGGCTTGGAGCCGTAATCGGGTGTGTTGGTAAATCCTGAGCCTTACGACCGCTAGGGTTCCTCCCGCGCATTCAGTGGACGTTGTACGAATTATCCGTGGGGTCTGGGTTAGTGCTAACCGGTAGTTCCCCAGACGCGCGCCTTGTTTCGGCTTCTTCTTCCTCGTCCCAGGCGCATCGTTGTTCTGCACTCCGACGTTGACGGATGCTGATGGCGTAAAGCGCGAGCACGGTGATGAGCATCCACAGGAACGCTGGCCCCGTGAGAAATGGTATCCACCGTCCCCAGAGTCGCTGACGATTCCAGAATCGACTGACCGCCACTTGCACGGGTTCACCGGTGACCATCTCGAAGGCCGCGGAGAATGTGTGGTCTCTTCCGACCAAGGACAACACTTGGCCGGTAGCCGTTTCACCGTGCACTCTTAGCAGTTCGCGCACCAATGCGCTGGCGATCGCATAAGCACGCTGATTGGCTGCTTGTCCTTCGCCAAAAAGCCGTTCGAGTTCGTTGAGAGGAATCGGGCCGTGTCTGACCAGAGTCCAGGCGAGTCGCGATCGATCACCGAGTCCCGCTGGGCGTTCGGCGGCCAGGGCGAGCCCCTCGTTGAACCATCGCGGCACCTGCTGCCCCCCCGCGGCCCGGGCAAATAGGATGTGGGCAACTTCGTGACGT
>DQEK01000253.1 GCA_003533545.1 Acidobacteriota bacterium
AAGAGCTAGCCGGTTGTCCCTTAGCCAGCCGTGTAGTTCCGTTGTTTCGCGCGGTTGACTCGACGGAACTTTCCCCGGGATGCAGCCTTGCCCCTCTCGGTTGTGTCCAGAACTCCTGCGCTCGGTTCTCGGAGTGTGACGTGGCCATATAGAGCCACATAGAGAAAAGGCCAAACCGCCACTTGGCGGTTTGGCCTCAGACAACTGCTGCGTCGCGTTGGTCGGCTTACTGATGACTAGCTGGCCACACTACACATTACCCCGTTGGATTCTGAGAAGCTCTTCGGCCCGGTCGCGCAGCACGTCGGCCTCGCTTATCAACGCTTCCCTGGCGTCGAGGTCCTCAGTTAGGTTGGCCTGCATCCGCAGCAGGATGTTCTTGTAGGTTAACGCCTCGATGTAGTCGGTGTTTAGGTTGAGCGCTTTCTCAACCTCATCCAGCCCGAGCATGACGTATTCCATCTCTTCCTCGTCGCTAAGCTGGAAATCCCGAAACGCTTTTTGCCAGTAGTAAGTTCCGATGGTGTAGAACGCTTCTGGGTTGTCCGGCTCAAGCTCAGCCCGTCGGGCCAAGTTTTCGATGGTCCTGTCGAAGTCGGAACTACGCTCGTAGAACCCAGCGATTTGCATGTAAATGGCCGGGTCGTCAGCCCGCATGTTTCGCACCTGCATCAGGATTTCCTCGGCCTCATCGACCAACCCTGAGTCTTCGTAGAGCTTAGACAATACGAAGTAGTTGTCTGGATTCGACGGGTCACTCTCTATCATCTGTTGGAGCACCGGTTCTGACTTGGCCGGTTGGTTCGCCTTGTCTGGTCCGAACGCCGCAACGAGGTATTGCATCGAGAGGATCCGCATGTCGACGTTGGGCTCGTTATCGACGGACTCGATATAGTTGTCGATGGCATTGTCGAGGAACGAATCGTTCTCTCGTTCACCACGCAGTGATGGTCGATACTGGTTATCGTAGCTATTTGCGAGGTAGAAATACGCGGCGGTCTGATTCGGATCGTTCGCCAGCACCTCCGAGTAGAGTTCGACGGCGAGCGGATAATCCGCACGCTGGTAGGCTGTGTTCGCGTCCTTGAACACCCTGATGGCCTGGAGTTGGGACATTCCCGGGATATACTCGCAGGACACCAGCGTCAGGCTCGCCGCGACCAAGGCCGCGAGTTTCATTCCGAGTAATCGCATTTTCATAACGCTTCCCTTCAATGCGGCGCCCCCCGCAAACCCTTCCTCGGCGCATCCGAGGCGCGGTAGAGAGCGAGCGCGGTTCTTGGTGGTCGACTGGGGCCCGGTACGCTCGACCGCGTTTGGTCGGGGTCCACGAGCTCGCCCTTGAAAGACCAATAAGACGCATCAGTATAGTGAAGCAAAAAACGGCAAGTCAAGTTGGTCTGGTCTTCTTGAAAACCGCTGACCTGGCTTTCGATGTTCTCGATCACGTCGCGACTGGTCCTGCTTGCGCGAGGAGACCGTCGCAGTTTGCTTGACGCTGGTTGGCAACGCTTCTTATGATGGTTCGCCTAGACTGTATCCTATTGGTGAAAAAGGACTTTTGATGATCAGCTTCGACAAGCTGGCTGACATGGCTCGCGCGGCCAATCCACAATCCAACACGGACCTGCTGCGACGGGCTTACGATTTCTCGGTGGCCGAGCACGCCGGTCAGACGCGTCACTCGGGGGAACCCTATGCGACCCACCCGCTTGAAGTGGCTTCCCTGGTTGCCGAGATGCGGCTCGACGATGTGGCTATCGCGGCGGGATTGCTGCATGACGTCGTGGAAGACACCCTGACGTCTATCGACCGGGTACAAGCTGTCTTTGGTCCGGAGGTGGCCCACGTTGTGGAGGGGGTCACGAAGATCAGCACGATTCCCTTCTCGTCCAGTGAAGAGCGCCAGGCTGAGAACTTCCGCAAGATGCTGCTTGCGATGGTTGACGACGTCAGAGTGATTCTGGTCAAGCTGGCCGACCGGCTGCACAACATGCGTACCTTGGCCCACCTTCCGGAGGAGCGTCGGCTCAAAATCGCCCAGGAAACGTTAGATATTTACGCGCCCATCGCCCATCGGCTGGGGATGAAGAAGGTCAAGAACGAGCTTGAGGATCTAGCTTTTCGCCACCTAGACCCGGAGGCCTACGAAACGATGCGTGCGTGGGTGGATCGCCGACGGAGGGCCACTCGGGGCACGGTGACCGAATTGCGGCGCACCCTTGAGCAAACGCTTACCGAAGCGCAGATTTCGTATGAACGGATCGAATTTCGGATTAAGCGCCTGTACGGTATCCACCAGAAGATCAAGCGGTCACGGGTCTCGCTAGAACAGGTCTACGACCTGATCGCTCTTCGGGTGATTTCAACATCGGTGCCCGACTGCTATGCGGCTCTGGGCGTCATTCACCAGACCTGGTCCCCGGTGCCTGGTCGCTTCAAGGACTTTATCGCGATGCCGCGCGAGAACGGCTACCAGTCGCTGCACACCTCGGTCGTTAGTCCCCAAGGGGTCCCATTCGAGGTCCAAATCAGAACGGAGGAGATGCACGCGGTCGCAGAGGAAGGAATCGCGGCGCACTGGAAGTACAAGGAAGGTCGTATCGGCGTGAAGCCAGACGAGCAACATTTTACCTGGCTACGTCAGTTACTGGAGTGGCAGCAGGAGATGGGGGACCCTGGAGAGTTCATTAATAACCTAAAGGTGGACCTGTATCCAGACGAGGTCTACACGTTCACGCCGAAGGGTGAAGTTAAGGCATTGCCTAGGGGTGCTACGCCGATCGATTTCGCGTACACGATTCACACCGATGTTGGCCACCAATGCGTGGGTGCTCGAGTGAACGGACGTATGGTGCCTGTGCGTACTCGGCTGCAGAGTGGGGACATCGTCGAGGTTGTCACCGCTCAAGGGCACACTCCCAACCGTGACTGGTTGAACATCGTCGCTACCTCGCGTGCTCGGAGCAAGATTAAGCACTTCATCCACGCTGAGGAAAAGATGAGAGCGGTTGAGCTTGGTCGAAAACTGTTCGATAAAGAGCTTCGCCGATTTGACATCAATGCCAAATCGGTCATGTCCCCCGAGGCAGTGGCCCGTGTAACCGGTGAGTTCGGTGCCCCGCGTGCCGACGACCTGTTCGCGGCGATCGGTTACGGTCGGGTACAGGCGAGGTCGGTGCTGGCGAAATTAGTACCGGAGGAGCTTGAAGAGAAGCCGGGCTCGCCGTCGATCGGGACCCGCATGCGCAGGGTGCTGCGGCGGGGTGAGGACAAGGTGAAGGTCCGGGGCTTCGATGACTTGCTGGTCTTTCGGGCCCGATGCTGCAATCCGATCCGTGGTGAGGAAATCGTTGGCTATGTGACCCGCGGCAAGGGTGTGTCGGTGCATGCGGCACGGTGCCCCAACGTGCTGAACCTGCTCTACGACCCGGAACGCCGTATCGATGTCATTTGGGAAAAGAATACCGACGAATCAGGATTCATTGTGCTGCTCGGAATCCAGGTTGAGGACCGCCGTGGCATTCTTGCTGATGTGACGTCCAAGATCGCCGCCCTCAAGACCAACGTGCTCAAGGTTGAGGCGAGTAGCAACGACCACCACGGCCGCATCAGTGTGACGATGGAGATCGACGATTTCAAGCACTTGCAACGGATCGTTAAAGTAATCCGGGGCGTGTCCGGCGTGCTCGAGGTCGAGAGATTAATGCGGTGAGGTCTCGCCGCGCAGGTGTGTCGTTCTATTCCAGGTGAGCAATCGCATCGATCTCGACGCTGACGCCCTTGGGGAGCGCAGCAACCTGCACGGTGGCGCGGGCTGGGGCTGAGTCTCTAAAGTAGCCTCCGTAAACCTCGTTGACCACCTCGAAATCTGCGAGATCAGTCAGGAAGACGGTGGTCCGGACGACCCGGTCATAACCGGCGCCGGCGGCCTCCAGAATGGCGCCGAGGCTGCGCATGACCCGATGGGTCTGTGCGCCGATGCCCCCCTCGGTGATCTGTCCGGTTCCTGGGTCGAGGGGAATCTGCCCTGAGATGAAGAGAAACGACCCGGCGCGGACCGCCTGGGAATAGGGCCCGATGGCCGCCGGCGCATGAGTGGTTTGAACCGCCTCGCGCATTGGCAGGGGACCCTGGGGCTAGGCCGCCTTGACAACCTTGTTTGAGCGGAGACACCGCGTGCAGACGCGGAGACGTTTCACGCCGCCGTTCACGACAGCCTTTACCCGCTGGATGTTAGCTTTGAACCGCCGGCGCGTCACGTTGTGCGCGTGGCTGACGTTTCGCCCGAACGCCGGGCCTTTTCCGCATATGTCGCAACGATTGGCCATGGTGACTAACTGGTCCTTGCTGACTGGCGTCTCTAAGCCGGTGATCCGGCGTGTCCAAGTCTCCAACTATACCAGAGGTCCAGAGATCGCGGGCCTCGTCTCCTTCCTACGGAACAATGATCCGCGGGTTCTCGGGGTCCCGCCCGTCGCGGGGGCCAGCCACGTCAGACGTTGCGGTGTCGCTGTCGCCCGGCGTCGGCTGCATCAGTCTGGCGACAAGGTCAAGATAGGCGCGGTTGTTTCCTCGGAGGGTAGTTTTTGCCTGGCCGGCCGCTCGTTCGACGCGCTGGAACACTTCCACGAGGTCGCGCTCACTGGCCACGGGCCCCCTGCCGTCGCTAGCTTTCAGCAGCGGCTTCAACTCGTGGGCGAGTCGCTCAGCGTGCAATGAAGAGGGACGATGCTCGTAGATGATGCCCTTGCTGGCCGTTTCGTACGTAGCGGCCAGTGCCCGAGCGGTGTCCTGTACGACTGCGTCATCCACCGACGGCTCGCCGGTTTCGGCTAGACGGTGTATGGCGCGCTGGACTAGGAAAAACAGCTGATATTGTTGCGGGCTGAGTCCGGCCACTAGTGGCAGCACGAACCGTGCGTCCTGTTCCCGCTGCCGCTGTACGGTGGCCGGCGGATGTGTCTTGGCAGAGACCAGGTAATTGCAATCGGGTGGACACTGAATCGTCGCCATTCGCTTGGTGCCGCAGCAGACGGCGCAAATCGCGTGTCCCAGCGCCGGGCAACTACGGCGGGCTCTGCGCCGTCCGCAAAGAGGACAGGATTTGGCATTTATCTTCTTCATGCTCAACCGAGCCAGCTTCGCACACCGGGGTTGAGGCGTCAACGATGGGCGTTCCGTGGTCGCCGTGACCAAATTCAGCTCTGGTCGTGGTCCGGCCGCACACGTTGACTTCAACTGGCTAATCCGACGCAAGGCCAACCGTCCTCATGCGGTGACAGTCTTGGGATTGAAATGATGCCGGAACAGAATGGCATTGCCTGTCGTCTTACATAGCGACGCAGTCGCGAAAGGTCGCAATTAGGAATGCACGAAATTGGGAAAGCGTAGAGATGGGGACCGTAACACGGGCTTGCGCGGTGGGCGGCGGTCCTACCTAGCCGCTCTTGCCCGTTTCCTTCGTTCGCTCGGGTTCGCCTCTGGGAGTGTTGTTTTCTCGGATATCTCGTGGCATTGGCGTCATTCTGTGGTCATTGGCACCTAAGTTGCTTGATCGAACTGTCGGAATACCGGCTTTGAACCGATACGATCGTGGGCGCTCAGCCCAATAGGTTGGAGGAGAAGGAGCTTTACATGAGTACCCAGACACGTGGCATGACCAACGAACGCTACGAGGAGTTGCGTCGGATCCTCGAGGAGCGGCGTGAGGAAATTGCCGGCGAGGTGCAGGATAAGATTCGGAATGTACGAACCGGGGCCGGGCAGACGTCAATGCATCGAACCGCTGATGTCACCGAGAGCTCGGAAACGGATATCCAGGATGACATTGAGTTTGCCCTCATTCAGATGAAGGCGGAGACGTTGGGCAAGATAGGGGCTGCGCTCGGACGTCTCGAACGCGGCAGCTACGGCTACTGTTACGAGTGCGGAGAGGAGATCACCGAGCAACGGCTTAGGGCCTTGCCGTTCGCGGCGCGTTGCAAGGACTGCGAGGAAATCCAAGAGACCGAGCGGAATCGCGAGCGTGTGATCGAATCCCGTAGCAAAGCAGTTTCTCTTTCTGGGGCGGCTTCCCGTTAGCGCTATTCACCGGCGTCGCGATCGAAGGTGTTTAATGCGCGGCACTGTAGTCGTTCGGGTTAGACTCGGAGGCCGGTCGGTCTGCCGGCTATCGTGGCGGGATGACCACACACGCGACATGATTAGGCTAGGAGAAGTGCACGATGACCGATGAGCGCGAGCTCCTCGACAACGAGGACGCTGACGTGGAGCGGCCGGTCTCCATTCCGCCGGAGTTGCCAGTGTTGCCACTACGCGACACGGTGCTGTTTCCTAATTCCTTCATGCCGTTGGCGGTCGCCCGTGAAAGTTCAGTCCAGCTGATTGAGGAAGCTATTGCGGATGACCGTCTCGTCGGCGTGTTCACCCAACTTGAACCGGGCACTGAGGAGCCGACGCAGGAGGAGCTCTATCCGATCGGGACGGCGACCCACATCCACAAAATGTTCAAATTGCCCGACGGGACACTCCGTCTCATCGTGCAGGGGCAGGTCCGGCTGCATCTCGATGAGGTCCTGGGGTCCGAGAATTACATCCGGGCGAGAGTTAGCCAAGCGGATGAGGTTGTCCAGGAGTGCGATCGTCTCGAGATCGATGCGCTGCAGCGCAACATCAAGAACAACTTCCAGCAGGTGGTGTCTTTGTCACCTCTGTTGTCGGATGACCTCCAGGCGCTGGCCGGCAATATTGTCGAACCAGGAAAATTGGCGGATTTCATTGCCTCGAGCCTGACGACTATTCAGACATCTGCGAAGCAAGAAGTGCTGGGTAAGCTCGACGTGCGCGAGCGGATGGAAACCTTAAACCGGACACTGATCAAGGAACTTGAGGTCCTTGAACTCGGTTCGAAAATCCAATCTGAGGTGCAGTCAGAGGTCGGCAAGAGTCAGCGAGAGTATCTACTGCGCGAGCAAATGAAGGCGATTCAGAAAGAGCTGGGCGAAACCGATGACCAAACGAAGGAAATCGAGGAGCTCAAGGAGAAAATTGAAGCGGCAGGTATGCCGGAATCGGTTCAGAAAGAGGCACTTCGCGAACTTGACCGGTTGTCTCGGATGCCTGTGGCGGCAGCTGAGTACACGGTGTCGCGAACCTATCTCGACTGGTTGGTGATGTTGCCTTGGGAGGTGCGAACCCAGGAAGTCATCGAGCTGCCTCATACCAAGGACGTCCTCGACGCCGACCACTCCGGCCTTGAGAAGGCTAAGGATCGCATTCTCGAGTACTTGGCGGTACGCAAGTTGAACCCAGATATGAAGGGCCCCATCCTCTGTTTCGTTGGCCCGCCGGGGGTAGGGAAGACCTCATTGGCGAAGTCTATTGCTCGTTCGCTCGGTCGGAAATTCGTTCGGGTTTCTCTCGGTGGTATGCGTGACGAGGCCGAGATTCGTGGCCATCGCCGTACCTACATTGGTGCGTTGCCAGGGCAGGTGATACAGGGATTGCGTCGGGCCGAATCTAAGAACCCAGTGTTTATCTTGGACGAGATCGACAAGCTGGGGGCCGATTTTCGTGGGGACCCGTCGTCGGCGCTACTCGAGGTGCTCGATCCAGAACAGAACAACACATTCCGGGACCACTACCTGGACGTGCCGTTCGATTTATCTGAAGTATTGTTTATTACTACTGCCAATGTGCTCGACCCCGTCGCGCCGCCGCTGCGTGACCGCATGGAGGTGCTTGAGTTACCTGGATACTCCGAGGAGGAGAAGTTAGAGATCGCCCAAGAACATCTTGTGGCTCGGCAGGTCACCAACCACGGGCTCACAGCCGAGCAGATCACGTTCCAAGACGATGCACTCCGGGCCGTTATTCGTGGCTACACTCGGGAGGCCGGGGTCCGCAACCTTGAACGCGAACTTGGGGCGTTGTGCCGGAAAGTGGCTCGTCGACATGCAGAAGGGACAGTCGACCCCGTCGAGGTTGGACCAGATACCGTTCTTGGGATGCTTGGGGCGCCTCGCTTTCAGGATGAAGAAGTGGCTGAACGGACCAAGAACCCCGGGGTTGCCCTTGGACTGGCCTGGACCCCTGCGGGCGGCGAGGTGCTGTTCGTCGAGGCGACCAGAATGCCCGGCAAGGGTTCGCTAACGCTGACCGGACACTTGGGCGACGTCATGAAGGAGTCGGCCCGGGCGGCGCTGTCTTGGTTTCGGGGACAGACTGACACATATGGGGTCGATTCGGACTTTTATCAGAACGCCGAGTTGCATTTACACGTGCCGTCCGGTGCCATACCGAAGGACGGGCCGTCGGCTGGGGTCACGATGGTGACGGCGCTAGCCTCAGAACTGACGGGCCGCCCGGTACGCGGGGATGTGGCTATGACAGGCGAGATTACCCTGTCAGGACACGTGTTGCCGGTCGGTGGCATCAAGGAGAAGGTACTAGCCGCTCGTCGCCAAGGGGTTTTTCAGGTGATTCTGCCGATGCAGAATGAAAAGAACGTGAACGAAGACCTCAGTGAGGATCTTCGTCGAGACCTGACTATTCACTTCGTGTCGACCATTGATGAGGTCTTAGAACTGGCGTTGCAACCGGCGCCGGTGCGGCCCGCAACTGAGGTCGCTGATGGGACGCCGGAGGTGCATGGGACAGTGCAGTAGCGGCTACCGTCGCCTGAGCGCTGCTTGGATGGTCATTGACGGCAACTCGGCAATACGGGCGACCTGTTTCAGGCACGATGTTGAACGAGGTGTTGCTGCGGTGTGATTAACTGTCTGTCTCCGCGCTGGTGACCGACGCGCGCTGTCTTTGGACCGCCGGAACCCAGGCGGTAGTCCGCCCCCCTATGGTCAGGAATTCGATCGGCTTCCCGCGGATCGTGGTCCCGCGTTTGCGGCCCCATCGCCGGTGAAACAGCCAGTCCCGGGGGAAGAGTGACTTGTCTGCGTCGACCAGCACGGCAGTCTCGATGATCCGCTTCAACTTAGTGCGCAGACGTTTCGCTTCGGCGACTGATAGCGCGTTTGCCCGCCGTCGGGGGTCGATCCTTGCCTGGTAGAGTACCTCGTCGGCGATCCAGTTACCGACGCCGGCGGCGAATGTTTGGTCGAGGAGCAGGGCCTTGATTGTGGTTGAGCGGCTATGGAGAGCGTCCACAAAGCGCTGCGGGGAGGGAAGATCGAGCAGGGGATCAAACCCTAGCCTGGAGATTGGGAGTTCGCGGGCTGGGTCGTCTCGCAACCGGATGCGACCGAGCCGGCGCTTGTTGGTCATTGCTAACTCAGCACCAGTATCAATGACCAGATGAATCTTGGTGAACCGCGGCGGCCAGGCCTTCGTTTGCACGGGTGGGGTCGAGTTGAGTTGCGGTGGCGTCCCGCCCCTGGCGAAGACCTCTCCCGTCATACCGAGATGGAAGCAGGGCCATGGCCGCTGGTCCAGTTCTAGCCACAGGTGCTTCCCGTGCCGGTGAACCGCTACAACCGTTCGTTCGGCCAAGACATGCCGTACGCGGTTGGGACTCACGCGATCGAAGACAATCGTGTCGCGAGCACAGGTGACTCGCTTGATGCGGTGGCCCGCGGCGACCCCTTCTATCAGTCGGCGGGCTCGTTCAACTTCAGGAAGCTCGGGCACGGTTAGGATCAGAGCAGGGTCAGCCCGAGGGCCGTTTTCATGTCCGTTACGTTATCAGTTACGAGGAGATTCTTCGCCTCCGCCAGTGTGAAGGTCTTGGCCTCGATGTTTTCGTCGGGGTCCGGTTCGGCGGCCCGATCTGGTGTCCGCAAGTCCGTTGCCTTGAAGAAGACCATCAATTCATCACAATAACCGGGAGTGGGATAAAAGGCGCCAAGGCGTTCAAGGCAGGCGGGCACGAGCCCGACCTCTTCGTGGCACTCCCGGGTCGCAGCTTGGGTGGGGGTTTCGCTCGGGTCGGTACCACCAGCGGGAAGCTCCCAAATCCAGCGGTCTACGGTATAGCGATATTGCCGAACGAGGATGATCCGCTCCGGATCCGGCATTGGGAGTATGACGACCGAGGCTGGGTGTCGGATGACCTCCATTGTCGCTTCCGTCCCGTGGGGGAGGTGGACCCTGTCGGACTGGACGGTGAAGACCCTGCCGCCGAAGATAATTTCGCTAGAAATGGTGCGATCGCTCATGGTTGGTCAGCCAGGTTTAGCTTTTCACGGAGCGCGTCTACGACGGTCTGCAAGTCGTCTGGCAGCGGTGCTCTGAACTCCACTTTTCGCGCGTCCCGCGGATGCATGAAGGCGAGCCGATAGGCGTGTAGGAACGGTCGGTCGAGTGTGGCCAGGATTCGGTGGTCTGCAGCTAGATGGCGTCTAACCCCACCGTAGATGGCGTCTCCCACGACAGGGTGACCGATGCTGTTGAGGTGGACCCGGATCTGATGTTGCCGTCCAGTGGCGATCGCAATCGTCGCGAAGGTCAGACCGCGCAGCCGTTCCGTTCCGGTCACTCTCGTGACAGCGGACCTCGCGCGTCGTGCGCGGGTGGACATCTTTTGGCGGTTTGCCGGGTCTCGACCAAGGGGTGTTTCAATGCGTCGACCTGTGTTTAGCAGCCCCCAGACTAGTGTTACGTATTCCTTTTCGACCTCGCGGTCGGCGAATTGACGCGATAGTTCGGCGTGGGCCGCGTCGTGCTTAGCCACCACCATAACCCCAGACGTCCCACGGTCGAGCCGGTGGACGATACCGGGACGTTGTTCGCCCCCGATGCCGCTCAATCCTCGAACGTGGTGCAACAGGGCATTGACGAGGGTTCCGCTGGCGTGACCGGCCGCAGGGTGCACGACCATACCTGCCGGTTTATTGACGACGACCAAGTCAGAGTCGTCATGAATGATTCTGAGCGGAATGGGCTCGGGAACCGGTGTTGACGGGATTGGGGGAGGAAACTCGAGGGTAATGATGTCACCGGTGTGCACGGCGCGGCTGGTCCGAGCCGTCGTCTGATTCAGAAGGATGTGCCCCGTTCTTATCAACCGCTGGATCTGTGAGCGCGAGTGATCGGGTAGGACCGCTGTGATGAAGTGGTCAAGGCGGGCACCGTCCTGTTCGGCGCCCACCGTTAGGCGCGACTGCTCGGCGGTGGCGTTGGCCCCGGGCCGGTCCTCCTGTGCGTTCATTCGAGAGACGCCTAAACGCCCACGCGGCGTTTGGGGGAGGGGTAGTTTTTCTGGCGATTCCGACCCAGGAAAAACAGCATAAATAGACTCGCCGGGATGATTAGGGCGGAGAGGAACTGTGAGGTGGGTATGCTGTCGAATATGGTGCCACGGGGGTCACCCCGATAGAACTCGATCACGAGACGTACCGTGCCGTAGAGCAGCAGATAGGTCCAGAAGGTGCGTCCGGGGAACGGGCGCCAGTGGCGTTCTCCGACCAGCAGAGCCCCGAGTATAAGCAACGCAGCGACCGCCTCGTAGATCTGGGTTGGATGTAGCGCGATCTCAAGTGGCGTGCCAACGTTGGCGGCTGCCAAAGTGCTGGTGAACGTGATTCCCCAGGGCAGGTCTGTGACCTTGCCGTAACAACAGCCTGCCAGCAGGCAGCCGAGACGCCCAACGCCCTGGGCTAGCGCGATCCCCGGGGCGAACAAGTCGCAGGTGGTCCAGAGTGGCAGTTTGTGTCTACGGATGTACCACCAAGACATCGGGACCGCCAGGAGCAGTCCCCCGTAGAACACGCCGCCTGATTTCAGCAGCACCATAAGTTGAGCTGGATCGCTGGTGAAGCGGTCGAAGTCTACGAAAAAGAGCAAAAGCTTGGCGCCGACGAGTGCCGTGATGATCGCTAGAATGCCGAGGTCCATGACACGCTGGCCGTTGAGTCCGGCGTGGTCCGACCGACGCAACCCGAACTGTAGGGCAGCGATGTACGCGGCGGCCAAGAAGACGCCGTAGCTGTAGATGCTGATCGGTCCGAATTCAAGCAGAAGTGGATACATCGGTGCTACTCACTACGAACATGTCTAGGATTAGGAAACCGGCGCCCACCGTGATTGCCGAATCGGCGACGTTGAACGCCCAGAAGTGATAGGTGCGCCAGTAGACGTCGATGAAGTCGACCACGTAGCCGGCTGACGCGCGGTCGATCAAGTTGCCCATGGCTCCGCCGAGGATGAGGGCCAGCCCAGTTCTGGCGAGGGTTTCTCTCGGCTCCACCTGCCGTGCGTAGGCGACGATGGCAGTCATGGCCACCAGGGCAATCGCGGTCATCAACAGTTGCTTGTTCGCGATGCTCACCGAGTTCAGGAAGCCGAACGCGGCGCCGGTGTTTCTGACGTGTACCAGGTTGAGGAATCCCGGGAGGACCTCTATGGCGTCGTACAGCTCGATCGACATCCGGACCATCTGTTTCGTGAGTTGATCGAGCGCTAGGATGCTAATTCCGATCGTCGCCATGACCCGGCGGGTCATGACCCCGAGCTCGGTCACGTCTGGTGTCGGTGGCACGATGGGAACGGACTCTGTCTCGCTCGTCATTGGTTGACGCTTTCTTCAGACACAGGTGTCGACGCGACGGAAAGTGCGTCTAAACATCTGTCGCAGACGTCGGTCTCGTCGTTCGGGTTCTCGTGCACGGGGCACACCCAGCGCCAGCAACGCGGGCACTTGTCGGCCTCGATCCGGCTCACAGCAACCCCGGCGTTCCCCAAGGGGTCGTGGAAGGTCGTGCCATTGTCGTCCGACGCCGCCCCACGGGTCACTTTGACTTCCGAGGTGATGAACAAGGTTGACAGTTCCTCGCGATACCGGTCCAGTAGATTTGCCAGTTCGCCATTGGCTGTCAAGGTGACCGTCGCTTCGAGCGACGTACCAACAACCTTATCCTGACGCAATTTCTCGAGTTCACCGTTGACGGCGTCACGGAGGCTCAGCAGATGGGTCCATCGACTAAGTAGTTCAGTATCGACTAGTGATTCGGGCCTTGAGGGAAAATCGGCCAAATGTACGCTGTCGCTGTCGGTTCCTGGCACGTTGCGCCACAGTTCGTCCGCCGTGATCGGCAGGATCGGTGCCAGCAACCGTGTCAGTCCGTTAACGATTACGTGAATCGTGGTTTGCGCCGATCGACGAGCGTCTGAATTCGGCCTGAGGGTGTAGAGCCGGTCCTTCGAAATGTCGATGTAGAACGCGCTGAGGTCTACCGTTAGATAGTGGTTCAGTGCGTGCACGGCCGACTGAAACTCGTACCGATCGTAGGCTTGCAACACACGAGTCGCTACTTGGCCGTAGCGGGCGAGCGCGTAGCGGTCCACTTCCTGTAGTTGGTCATTCTCAAGTGCGTCAATCGTCGGGTCAAAGTCGTACAGGTTCGCCACCAGTATTCGGAGCGTATTGCGGATCTTTCGGTAGGCCTCAATCACTCGCGCCAGAATCTGCTTGCCTATTTTCACTTCTTCCCGATAATCGACCATCGCTACCCACAGACGCAGTACCTCGGCGCCGCTTTGCTCGATGACCGTTTGTGGCTCGATAGTGTTTCCAATCGACTTTGACATCTTGTGGCCAGACGAGTCGACGACGAAGCCGTGTGTGATGACCTGTCTGTACGGCGCGGCGTTTCGCGTTCCGAGTCCCACGAGCAGAGAACTGTGGAACCAGCCGCGGTACTGGTCACTGCCTTCCAAATACGCGGTGGCCGGCCACTCCAGTTCTGGGTGGGCGCCACGGACACCCTCGTGACTTGAGCCTGAGTCGAACCAGACATCGAGAATGTCACGTTCACGTTTGAACTCAGTGCCTTGGCACTGAGGACACCGAAAGTCGGTGGGGACGAACTCGGTGAGGTCTCGTTCGTACCAAGCATCGGCGCCGTATTCGGCGAACACCGTGGCGGCTCGTTCGGTCAGTGCCGTAGTCAAGATGGCGTCGCCGCACCCAGTGCAGTACAACGCGGGAATCGGGACCCCCCACGACCGCTGGCGTGAGATACACCAGTCCGGACGGTTGGCGAGCATCTTGTGGATCCGTTCTTGGCCCCAGGGTGGAAACCACTCCACGTCCTTGACCGCCGCGAGTGCTCGACCTCGCAGGTCATCGTTGTCCATAGCGATGAACCACTGCCAGGTGGCCAGGAAGATTACCGGACGGTGGCATCGCCAGCAGTGGGGGTAGGGGTGCTCAACGGTGTCGCTGTGCCACAGGCGGCCGTTGGCGGCGAGCGCTGTTTCCACTTTCGGGTTGGCGTCGAAAACTTTTTCGCCACCAACGATGCCCACGTCGTCGTTGAATCGACCAGACGGTCCGATCGGTGCGTAAACCTCTAGCCCGTATCTCATCCCGGTGGCGTAATCATCGGCGCCGTGTCCAGGGGCGGTGTGGACCGCGCCAGTGCCCTGTTCCAAGGTTACGTAATCGGCTAGTACGCCGACCGAGTCTCGGTCATACAGAGGGTGTTGGAAGCGCAGGCCCTCAAGGTCTCGACCCTTCAGGCTCACCAGAGGCTCACCGAATTTTCGCCCGACTGCCTCAGCCACGCTGGGTGCGAGCTCTGTGGCCACGATGACGGCGGTGCCGCCGACGTTGTAGACGCCGTAGTCCAAGCTGGGATGAAACGCGATGGCCAGGTTGGACGGAATCGTCCATGGCGTGGTGGTCCATATGAGGACCGAGACCGCTCGGCTTGCCAGTTCCGGTGCCCGCCGGACGAGCTCCTGGGAGCTCTCTGGGCGGAGAGGGAACTCTACATAGACCGACGGCGAGGTGTGGTCCTCGTATTCGACCTCGGCCTCAGCAAGCGCTGTACGGCAACGCAAACACCAATGAACTGGCTTTTTTCCTTTGTAGACCGACCCCTGCTCGACAAAGCGGCCGAGCGCCCTGACGATTGAGGCTTGGTAGTCTGGGGTCATCGTTAGATAAGGCTGGTCCCAGGTGCCCAGCACGCCCAGTCGGCGGAAGTCGGTTCGCTGTAAGGCGACGAACTTCTCTGCGTAGCGAGCACAGGCTCGACGGAATTCGGCAATGCTCATCTCCCGTTTTTTTTTGCCTAACTCCTTGTCGACTTTTAATTCGATGGGCAACCCGTGGCAGTCCCAGCCGGGGACATAAGGGGCGTCGAATCCAGCCATCGTCTTCGACTTGACGATGATGTCCTTGAGAATCTTGTTGAGCGCGTGTCCGATGTGAATCTGCCCGTTGGCGTAGGGAGGGCCGTCATGCAAGATGAACTTCGGGGCGCCGGCCCGGCGTTGGCGGATCCGTTCGTATAGCGCGATTTCGTCCCAACGCGCGATGGCGGTGGGCTCGGTCTCCTGCAGATTGGCTTTCATCGGAAAGCCGGTCCGTGGGAGGTTCAGGGTTTTCTTCCAGTCTGGCATCAGCGCAGTACTTTCCGCATCAAACCCTCATTGTAGCTTCTATTGCTTGTCGGGCTCTGTCGGCAAAATGAGTGCCGCCACGGTCAATCCAGGCGACTAACCGGCAGTTTCGGTGGTCGCTCGTCGCCACGTCGTACGACTCGCTGCGTGGCACCGTATCGGACACTAGCAGAGCCGCGCACGGCCTGAACCGTCACAGGTGGGCACGTTGCCAGCGACTTGACGCCGCGCCGATGGTACTCTGGCACCATGCGTACGGCCGTTCCGTTCGCCGGGCTCCTTGGGGCAGCATGAAGGCCATCTTCTTCGACGTCGACTTTACCCTCATTTATCCGGGACCGAGGTTCGCCGCGGAGGGATATCGGTCATTCGGAGAACGGCACGGCCTGTCGGTTGATACCGACCGGTTCGATGACGCGGTGAAGGCGGCTTCACAGGAGCTGGAGGTCGACGACGATGCCAGGTATAGACCCGAGCGTTTCGTTCGCTTTGGGCGGCGGGTCATTGAAGAAATGGGTGGTCGTGGCCCCGGCCTCGAGGCGTGTGCGCGCGAGATCTATGAGGAGTGGGCAGTCTGCGAGCACTTCGCGCTGTACGAAGACGTTAAGCCCGCATTGCGTCGGCTCCACGCGCGCGGGTTACTTCTCGGGCTTATTTCCAACACGCACCGTTGCCTCGATGCGTTCCAGAGCCACTTCGCTCTCCACCCATTCATTTCCGGTGCGGTGTCATCGTCTACCCAGGGATTTATGAAACCGCACCCGAGTATCTTTGAGACAGCGTTGAGCGCCCTCGGAGTGGCGGCTGACGAGGCGATGATGGTCGGCGACAGTCTCAGCCACGACGTTGCGGGCGCTCGCCAGCTTGGCATGGGGGCTGTGTTGTTGGATCGGGAGCGGACGGGCCGAGTGGTTACGAGCCAGCCGGAGGTCCCCGTTATCGCGAGCCTTGCGGATTTGCCGGCGGTGATTGCGGAGCGGTAAGCGCCAGCAGCGTCTGGTTCCGGACCGCGGTGCAGTCTGTCGCTCAGCGGGTGATCCGCCGGCGGGTGGGAAACCCGTCCGGCTTTGGGGGATGCCGATGTCAGAGAACTGTCTGTTTTGCGGGATCGCCGCCGGTGAAATTCCTGCGACGATCGTTTACCAGGACGATCGGGTCCTTGCGTTTGAGGACGTCAATCCACAGGCGCCCTTCCATGTGCTCATCATCCCTCGCCGTCACATTTCCACGCTGAACGATCTGGAGCACGATGACGAGGTTCTAGTGGGGAAAATCGTCAAGCATGCGGCACGGCTGGCGAAGGAACACGGCCACGACGAGGACGGATACCGAACCGTGTTCAACTGCAACCGCGGTGCGGGCCAATCGGTCTTCCACATTCATCTGCACCTGCTGGCTGGTCGAAACATGACGTGGCCACCGGGATAGCAGGTCGAGATCAGCGGTCACCGCTGTTCTGCATGGCCGCGACTCGAGGAATGCCTCGAAGGTCGGCGACGATTTCGATGAGTGTGAGTCCAGCTGTCCCAGCGATGGAAGGAATCTGCGCGCTCTGATCTATGCCGATCTCGACTAGCAGCCAGCCGCCGGCACGCAGGCGTGAGGCCGCGGCGTTTGCGAGACTACGGGTGGGGTCGAGGCCGTCTGGGCCTCCACGAAGTGCGCAGTCGGGTTCGTGCAGACCTACTTCGGGCGGTAGTTTGGCCATTTCTCGGTTTGGGATGTACGGGGGGTTCGATACGACCAGATCGTAGGGGCCGTCCAATCCGTTGAGGAACCGTGTTTCC